>JALWQP010000179.1 GCA_027083045.1 Desulfurococcales archaeon | reverse complement strand
GGCCACAGCCCGGCGCTCTAACCAGGCTGAGCTACCCGGGCCACCTTTGTAGACTGCGCCGGGCTTGTGTGGCCTAGGTTCTTCATCGCTTTCCGCTCTCAGTCCGGGCCCTTCCAGGTCGATATCTACCATGTATGTGTCTTATATTGGTTTTCCCCTTGGTTTTAAGAAAACATATTTATTTAGGCGTTATTCTCCATTGTTCTAGGTAAAAGTGGAATAGAGGGCTGGTGCGGAGATATGCCAATTACTGATCCGGTTAAACTGAGAATCGTATACAACAGGGTAATGAATAAAAAGATCTGTAGGAAGTGCGGCGCGATAAATCCACCCAATGCTACAAAATGTAGGCGGTGTAAGAGCAAGAATCTCAGACCTAAGAGAAGCTTCAAGATAAAGTAGGGTTTGTTTTATTTGTCGTTTCTGTTGCTAAGTCGATTTATGGCTTCGGATTTCCCACTATATTCGATTCTGCTTCGACATATACTTTATGAGTTTATCAGGACAATCGCTTATGACTGCATCAACACCTAGATTATACATTGCTTCTAGCTCCCCAGGATCATTGATTGTCCAGGCATAGATCATGTATCCCTTATCCTTCAATTCAGTGACCAACTCAGACGTGAGCCACGTGTACTTTATTGAAACACCATTTGCCGATGCATCAGAAACTACACGTGTAATGTCTATAGGCCGTACACTGAGGCTGACCAGTGATAGAACTCTGTCCAGCCTCCCAGCTAGATATTTTACTGCTCTATGATCCTCAGAAGAGACGACAAAACCCAATCTACGCGAATCAATGGTAGAGAGAACATCAGCGAGTTTCCTGGCAGTCCTTAGATCCTTAATGTCTAGCAATAGTTCAATACCATATTTTTGAGCTAGATCTAGTATTTCTTCAAAACTAATCTTCCTTATCAATGGATCACGATAGAAGAAATGATAGTCTATCCAAGCCATGATCCGCCCAGGAACACTTGGCCTCTTGATGGGGCTCGGCCCGTGTCTAAGAACAATCTTCCCACCACTCTCATCCAGGGTCAAGTCGACCTCAAAAGCCCTAACACCTGTTCTCAGATAATACCTTATTATCCTAGCCGTGTTAGCTCTATGTCCATAAATTTTCAAGACAGAGCCGCCTCTTTACATGATTTCACAACGTGTCTTATTAATGCTTAATACTCTATCTAGCTTCCACATAGCGTCCAAAAACAGACGAGGTTGCTCTACATGTATGACATATATTACATAGTTCATCTAGTAACTCTTCTTGAGACATATCTATCAGCTCCTCTCTAGCCTTTAGTGTCATAATTCCATCTCCTCAGAAAGCCGGTAAAGCCATAGTGATATACCCCTTTATCAAAGCTTTTCGTCTTATCGATATTTTCATTGGAATCGTCTTGTATATATTAATCACCATAACTATTCCTGGTGAAAACATAACCCCGGCATATGTTTCATAGCCAAGGTAATAAGCCGTGGACAGGGATCATAAATCATATATTTACTTCGGAGAATACTATGGAAACCACGCGGAAAAATCGATGTAACAACAATATAGGTAGAAAAACAACTATGGAAAACATGATACAACCATACAAAAACTCGCTACGGCGCACCTATAGCATTATCGAACACCATAACGTGTTAACCGTGAAAAATAAAAACCCCGGCTCAAGAATATTATCGAAACCGGAACTGCCGCCGTAGTATAGCCCGGCCTAGTATGCGGGCCTGTCGAGCCCGTGACCCGGGTTCAAATCCCGGCGGCGGCGCCTTTCTCATAAAAATTTCGCACAATATATGATTGGTTACAGAATTATCCTGCGTCGAAGAGATAAGCCAATATAATATCACGTGCTTATAATTCTAAATAATAAGGCGCCTCAAGGTAATCTCTATGAGGGGTCCAATATATTATTGTGGGAATTGCGGGTTTAAAGAAGAGCTGGGCAAGCACTATTATTGGAAATGCCCAAAATGCGGCGCTCCTCTCGACCTGATCTACGACATTGAGTGGAAGCCGAAAGGCCGTGGAATACTAAGATATAGATCCATGCTACCAGTACAGAATATCAAATATCTTGGTGAGGGGGAAACCCCCCTTATCAAGAGGAACATTAAGGGCAAAAGCTTCCTATTTAAACTCGAGTATCTTAATCCAGGTGGAAGCTTCAAAGATAGAGGGGCGTCACTAACCTTATCCTATGCTTCCTCGCTGGGATACTCAAGAGTGGTAGAAGATACAAGTGGCAACACAGGCATAGCGACAACACTTTATTCTCGAGCAAATAACATGCAAGCAGTCATTGTTATGCCCCAATACGCGCCAGAAGGTAAGAAGAACCTCATCAGACTCCTAGGGGGAAAGATCATAGAGGCTCCGACCAGGCCTGATGCGGCCAAGAAAGTTCTCGAGCTAATAGATGAGGCAACCTGTTACGTAGCTCATACTTGGAACCCCTTGTTTTTCCATGCCAATAAAACTATAGCATATGAAGCATACGAAGCAGGGTTTAAACACGGAACCGTGGTTGTCCCCATCGGAAGCGGTTCGCTCCTGCTAGGTATATATAAGGGGTTCAAAGATCTAGTAGATCTAGGGCTTATAAACACAATGCCCCGGATTATAGGTGTTCAAGGCGCTTCATCGGCGCCTATCTATGAATTAATCTATGGAAAACAATATCATGGCGACTCAAGTATTGCCGATGGCATAATGGTTCGTGATCCACCACGTAAACACGAAATAGCTGAGATCATAAAGAAGCATGGAGATATCGTGGTAGTGGATAATGATGAAATAATATCTTCTTTAAAGGAGCTGGTAAGAATGGGGTTCGTTGTTGAACCTACGAGCGCAGCACCACTGGCTGGTATTCTTAAATACATTGAAGATAAAGGCGATGTAGAAGAACCTATATTGTTACCACTCACGGGTTCGGGCTTGAAAATGATAGATTATCTTTACTCGCTACTAAAGAAGCAATGAAGAATGCTAGGGATCGTAATAAACAGGTTTATCTAGAGCTAAAAGCCCTGTTTTCCTCTTCATTTCAGTCCTATAGGCAACATACTTATCATCAGGACTGAATCGATGCGGGTGTGGCACATATAGTTCTCCGCCACAATACGGGCACCTATCATGTCGGAGCGTATATCTGCCACATCTAGAGCATCTACGCATCAGCCACTTCAACGCTTCTCACGCTCAAAGCTAATTTCAACACCCAGTTTCTTAGCGAGTTTTTCGGCTTTCTTCAATGCATTGCCCAGTATTTTCTCAGCTGTCTTATAGTCCGGAGCAGTTATCTCTAGTACGTACCTCGGCGAACCAAGTAGATAAACACGCCCCTTAACTTTCTGCTCCTCATCAACAATGTTTTCTTCAATGGTCTTAAGAACTTCTCTTATTCTCTCTACACCATCAGGTTTTAAACATCTCAACGTTAGGATCCCACGTATTCTAACCATTTTAACCTTAACATGGCGGAGCGCTTCATTATAGAGCGGCTCTATCCATTCCTCCGGTATACTCGCTTCTCGTAACGCGTCGGGGCCACGGAGCACTGCTTCCTCAAGACCGTATAGCGGATCGCCGTAATAGTCTTCGAGTTTCCACACAACTTCTTTGTAGGCTTCTTCTATCGATTTACCGATCTTTCCAGCCACCAGCTCAATAATCTTTGAAGCTTTCAGATAGCGTTTCCACCATAGCATCTTCCGCCTTCTCTCATTGTCCGGGACTTTTTTAAGAGATACATCAACTGTTTTTCTTCGTCTATTAACACGAATGACCTTAACAACTATCTTCTGGTTTTCGCGGATTACATCTCTTATGTTTCTAACCCATCTAGATGCTACTTCGCTCCAAGGGAGATACGCTTCCATATCGTTGTACTCATCAAGAGTGACGTAGGCACCATAATCGAAGATCTTCTTGACCGTCGCCACAACATATTCTCCTACACGGGGTAATTCTTTTCTTGGTATAGGCACAGCCGTTCACCTAATAATTGGTCTTTTTTTACCGATACACTCTCATGTAGTGAAAAATTATGGAAGCTCAACCTTATATACTGCTACCATATATGATACCTGGAACGATCTAAACCCTGCCGTGACATTGTATAGCGGCTCAATGAATGCCTTTTCCAACTTAAAGAACTTTAGGCCTGGTATATTAGTTATAGGCCGCTCCGATAACACACCGTTTATTGGCTGATACCCCAGCGCTTTTATGGCATTGAGTATAAGCCGAACAACCATTGTCTGCTCAGTAACATTATTCCAGGCCAACGGCACCTCAAATAAGGATCTTACACGGTAGGTATCTAGGTAAAATGCAAGTGTTTTACCTGTTCCCGATATATATGTTGGTATTCGTGCAATATCGCCTACTGGCTGATAATATAGTGTTTGTTCACCAGTAGTTGTTCTTGGGCCCGGAATTACGCGTCCTATATACGCTAGTTTAAGGCTTGAAGCGCCCATGGTTTTCTCGATACTAATGGCTTCAGCAACTAGCACGTATACGTTCACGTCCTTACTGTTCTCGACAATTTGCTTTATCAAGTTAATAGCTGTATATTCGTCGCTCATGAAGAACCATGAGATCAATCTTTTGCCATAGAGTGTCCCATCAGGATCAGCAATTGTGTAGGCGTTATTAATATATCCAACAACCCAGTAGCTATAGCCCCAGTAACATATGATCAGAGTATTGCCAGTGGTGTTTTCTCTGATAAAATCTAGGGCTTGAACGAGAGGGGGATTAGTGATCGTTGCATTTCCTATCAGGCTCTTAGTTAGATCACCATAATATATTCTTGGAGGCTCGTTTATCATCGCATATGATGGTAAGGCACCAGCCATAATTGAACCTATCAATATCCATGAGATGCCGAGAATGTAGGCTATCTTAACCCCGGCACTCTTTAGCCTCTCAGTATGACGAAACGTAAACGATGCTATAATATAGATACTATAAGCTACGAGGGGGGCTATAGAGGCAATGGTGAATACCGGCATTGTATGATCGACAAAGCCGCCCAGTAATCCTATTATGAATCCTGCAAAGAGGGCATAAGCAGTAAAACTGGCTTCAAGATTGCCGAGAAAACGGCCACGTAATAATACTATGAAGGCCAGCAGAGATAGTACTCCCAGAACGCCCAGATCAAGGGGTAGTTCGTAAGGCTTTATGAATGCCGGGTAGTTGACGAGATTATAGCATTGGTTTACGACTAGTGCTACAGCCACCGTAAGAGCGGCGCCAGCTACTACTCCTATTAATCTCCACGAAACCCTGGTCAGCGGACCTGAAGTCCTGATTATCCGATACTCTATGAACGACACGATAGTCATTATTGCTAGGGCGGCGTAGCCGAGTACGTGGTAGAATGTGATGAAATATGTTTGTGTAACAATATTGAGGAGGGGCGAAATGACCAGCAGGGAGATTGCTGGAACAAGATGAGTGGGCTTTATTCTGCCAGCGTATATAAGTAATGAGAGGAAACCCGCGTAAACGAGCAGCGTTACCCAGCCACCGCTCCATAATATCCATAGCAACCCGCCCACTATAGAGCCGAGAATCATTATGATCTTGTTGTTACGCTTGATCCCGACGCCGATAACTAAGATAGCGATCAACCATAGGAATTGCAACGTGTAATCTCCATAGTTGTTATACTTGAACCAATAGACGAAGCTCGGCGTTGTAGCGAATAAGATAGCTGCTAGACCAGCAGTAATGCCGTTTCTGAACACATAGATCGATACCAAGAAAACCATCACTATGAATAGAGCACCAGTTATCAAAGTCCAATAACCCGGAACCATATTTACTGCTGCAACAATCCTATCGACAAGTATCGGTGAATAGAGGAGGTTCCTCGGGGAAACAAATCTTAGATGGGCATCAACCATTAGATCTCCTCCAGAACGGATATATTGGATCACGTGTTGATGAAACCATGCTATTACGCCATCCATGACACTCCATTTCGCACCGTCGAGAACGAAGCATATGTAGAAATACCATACCAACGATATAACCAGTAGGATCACACCAGCTAATAACATCTTTTTACTCATTTCCAGCGTCACCACGTCCCTAGAACCAATATTAAGAAGCATTACGGCCGTGCAAAATAAATTTGTTTATTTACCAGAAAGAGCTAATACAGTCTGTTAGGCCGTCATGTACCAATGCATGATTGCATAACGGGTGGAGAATGTGCCCAGGATAAAGAGGGAGCATCTGAGCTATATCTTGGAGTTTGATTATGTTATCGAGAAAAGCTCAAAACTAGTACTTGTATTATTCGGCCTCATAATTATAGCGATTGTTCCCGGATGGGTGCGTGCACTCACGGTGTATTTTGAGAACTATGGTTTAACCAGTATACAAGTAATTGGGATCCCATTAGTCGTTACGGTCGTTATGCTGTTGAGCCTGTTCATCGCATTCATAATACCGCATTTTGAGCCCACCCTGCAACCTAAAGGATTCAGATCTTTGAAGGAGACCGGGGTTGCACGCATATATTTAACGTTAATCGTTGGCCTGCTAGGTCTAACAATTTTGTCGATCTTATTGTTATACTACTACATGATCATCTAGAGAAACCATACAAACTATAGTAATAAATGATAAAATATAGGTTGTTTCAGAGGTTCGGCTACTCCAAGAATATATAAGCCTAACGCTTTCCCTATATCTATAGGAGCTATATCACCTGCCCTGTAGCTTCTACTGTTAATCTTAACCTCGGCTTTAAACTTAATGACAACACTGTCCCTGGAAGGCATAATGTATGCTCCAGTGATAAGATCCCTGTAGAAATCTATGATAGCTCTAATAGAACCGAGCATTTCCGAATCATACGTTTCACCATCATGTCTTGCACCCAGACATATCTTGGCAACCCTTATTCTCAACAAATTCTCAGCATCACTTATGGCCTTCTTATAGGCTTCAATGAAGAACTTTCTTGATTCTAATGGAGTATTATGTAGTATTGTAATAGATGATCTTATAAAGTCTTGGAAATCACTGATCTTTGCATCAGGCAGGGATAATAGTTTTCCTGTTGTTAATTCCTCTCTAACAAGCTTCAGGAATATATCATACATTTTCTTATCTCCACCCCCTCTACATTCTCTATTCTAGCAAGCCCCTTAAGTGCTAGATATATTCCAACATACGTTTTAACACGCATAGGTATACCAGTCTTTAAGTTAAGTTTGTTGCCTAGAACAGGTAGACCAGAGAAATCTACAACTGGCTTAATAACAACCGTTCCATCCCATGGAGAAAAATCCGCATAACTACTAGGTAATTGTTCACCAATAGAGGAAACAACTAATCCCGACTTGCCATTAATCGAGCCGCCAAAACGTGACAATCGAGATATATCCATTGTCACAACAGTATCAATATCTACTCGATTATCCTCAATAGAATATAATACATCATCGTAATCAGCTTCATATATGACGCCCCTTCTTCGCAACAAGCCCTTATGATCTAAATCTGTGAAAATCCTTTTTCTAATACCATATTCTTGAGAGGTGAAAATCACGATCTTCCTTTTAGTTATTGGTGGAAATACCAAGGCAGGCTCTAAGCCATTCAATGATATATACATTGCTAATTCTCTTCTCTCATCACTAGTAAGGTCATGAATTTCGTCGTCAGAGCACTTTACATGGAATCCCCGATTCCCGGAAAAGTAGACCCTAATATTCTTTAGTCCGAAATCATCGTTCAATACCAATTTTATTTTTATCGCGTCATTATATGCTCTTTTAATACAGTCAAAATTTATTAATGGATAAACAATAACATTTGTAGAGCCACATGATGGGCATCGTTTATATGTTCCTTCGAAGCTCCTGCCGCATTTAGTACAAAAAGTTATTGCATTATTACATCCTTGGTAATGATCTGCATCTATATCGAATAATAGATCCGAGCCATGCCACCCCTTTGCCCCCATATCCTTTGCAGAAGGATCATCGTAATAGGCTGAAGAATAGTAAAGATGTAGTGGAGGATTTTCTATAATGAACTTGTACAACATTGTCATCGAGGGAAAAGAGAGATGCCTACGATAAGTCGTCTCTCCTATTAATTGAACGCCTATTTCTCTCATATGAATATACGCCGGCTCTTCCAGACAGCCTGTCGAGTAGTATTGTCTGAAAAGACTTTTTAAATGCCTAAGATTACTCGACGCGGGGCGCGACATAGAACACTAACCTTCCTTCTTGGGGCAATATGTATTCTAATTTGCATGGGACAGCTGATGCTAGCTCTAATATTAGTTCGTTAGCCGCTTGGGCAGCTGTCGATATATCTGAGAGGTAATCAATTGTATATATCGCCCTAGCATCTTCTTCGGCGTTGAATTCTATTAATGCACCGCTCTCTTCTGTAAGTTCAATTTCTGCCTCGACTATATCTCCGGACGCTTTGGCGATTACCTTTCTTTCGTCTTTCTTTACAATAAACTCTATTGCATCACTAATCGGTTCAAGTTCTTTCACAACATCTCTAAATACTGATGGAAGCATCTTTACATGGACAGTGAATGGTATATTCAGCTCTGGTAGTTCTTCAGCTAAAGTCTCAAGACTTGGAATTATGAAAGTCCTGCGGCCCTTACCAATAAAGCTTACAGCCAATCTTCCAGCCTCCAAGGTCTCCAGTTGAAGCTGATCTTCCTTCACTGCTCTCCTCAGGATCTTGACTAGGTCCTCCATATTCACGCCAACAACTTCTTCTTTATTTACTTCATATTCATCAAAGCTTTCTCTATTCATTGTAAAGTCGACCATTACGATCCTTGATGCATCTATAGCTCTTAGCTTCAATCCATCCCCGGTGAAACGAAATGCTGCTTCATCTATTATCTTGCCGATAGCGTTCATCGCATATCTCCATACTCTGGCGTCAATGAATCGGAGCCTCAAAATTATCACCCATAAGAACGGTGTACTGTACACTTTATGAATAATCTTTACTCGATATTAATAGATTCTCTAAGACCTGCTCTGACTATATTCTTCTACTAAAGAACGAACAAGCAGTAATGATCTGTAAATAAGAGGCTTCGATGCAACATACTGTGGTGTTTCAAAATATGCCTCACTAAGCATATCCTCGAGCTGCCTTAGCATAGCTAATATCTCATTAACATCTACACATGTCTGTGGTCGGGCACCACACATTATTCATATTCCCTCCATACATAGCCGCATCTCCTGCATCTATAAAATCTTGTAGGAGGCTCGTCAGCCGCCCTGGTTTGTATCATCCAGTAGTACGCTTCGTGAAACCCGCATTTAGGGCAAGTTACTTCTTTTGTGATGGGAAGACCTCTAAGACGCTCTTCTTCGGTTATCACGATGGTTTTTTCTTTTTCAGTATGTTTTATTTTCCTGGAGATCCTATATCCCTTGAGATCAGTGGCCGATGCCTTGGCGGCATATCCGCATCTCATACAAACTAGATATACACCGTCTTTTTTCTTGACAGGCTTCATCAAACCCCCACATTTCGGACAAAATCTCGGCAATTCTATCAGCCCTTAATCCCGTACCTCTTATTTGAAGTAATGTAATGTATCTTACTGGTTTATTAGCAGTATTCTCCGTTGATGACAGAGAAGTATTTGGTGTTCTAACGTTTAATCATAGTATTCTTGATAACCTCACAGATCGAATTATGATCTCGGCATCTCTCTAACAGGATCTCAAGATTATCCGAGGTACTAGCAAACATTCTGTGTTTACAATTTACTGGATCGAATAAGGAATCACATGAAATACAATATGTAATTTCATCTCTTGTCCTTAGTTTATCTATG
>JALWQP010000178.1 GCA_027083045.1 Desulfurococcales archaeon | reverse complement strand
CTGGTACACGAGGGAATACAGAAAGGACACATGAGACTACATGCTAGAAACCTAGCAATAATGGCTGGCGCCCAGGGCGAGCTCATTGACAAGATAGCTGAGAGAATGATTAGTGAGGGGAGAATAAGGTTCGACTATGCAAAGAAGCTCCTCGAAGAATATCTGAAGGGTGAAACAAAATAAGGCTAGACAACGAAAATATAGTGTGGCCGCGACGCCCAGGCAAGTCCTGGCGGGATGAAACGGCCAGGGACGTATTCACCGCCAACCACATATTTTCGTAAAGTTCTTTTTCTAAAAACCAGTAAACCTATGCCGAGCCAAGTTCTATGGGTTAAGGGAGAAGCATGTTGCTGCCGAGAAACTACGACGTAATATTCATCGGGGCTGGATATACGGGTCTCGCGGCAGCTGCTTCACTCCTCGAAAACAGATATAATGTACTCGTGATCGAGCCCGAACCGGGCTTTCACAGTACACTTACTACGCTGGATTAGGTGATAAAGCATATATCGATGACAGTGTAGTTGATTTCTTAACCAAGTCCGGAGTAAAGATTTTCAGCGATAATGATAAGAAGTGGATAAGGCCTCTCGAGTATATCGTTGAACTTTTCTCGAGAATACTCGATCTTGGCGGCGAAATCATCGTTAATACTGATCTAGAGCCCCTGTTCTCGCCCAGCGGAACAGGGATAACCATCGCAGGCATTATAATTAGAGAGCTCAACGAGCATATGCTCAGCGATAAAGAGATTATAGGCTCAAGAATAATCGTCGACGCAACAGCCAATGGTTATTTAACGGGCATAGTGCTGGATAGACTTAAGATCGGCGTTGTATCAGAGGGTTTAGGCCCTACTATTCCTGGCTCACAAGAGCTCGTTGAGAGAACCTATTGGTTGATTCCCGGATTAATTGTCGCTGGCATGTCTGCCGCGATGATCTATGGTTGTAGCCAGCCATGGCCCTACGTCTCACCTTTAATCCAAAGCGGCATAAGGGCTTCCGAGCTAGTTAGGACAGGATGTAATGGATACGTATCTAATCCTCTTCCCCCAAACGTGATCTAGTGTCTAGACGTATCTTATAAGAACCAAGGAGAGGACACCGATTATTACCTGTAAGGACAGTATGAATAGCGTGACGTCCTTCTCCCGAGCATATCCTCTTAGCTTGATCAGCACTTTTATCGCTAAATGAGTCAAGCTATAAACTTTCTCGTACGGCGGCAGGATAGTGCCGTCCGGCTGTACTTTGCCGAAATTCTCCTTGTAGACGCCATCCTTGAGTCCACGTAGGAATAATGCTAATTCTATGAAATAGAGAGTGAAGAGCATGATGCCGAATTTCTCGAAGTTACCCATAATCACTATTGCTGCATAGTATGCTCCCAGCCCATGCGTGAAGCTATTGCCGGGAAATACTTTTGCCGGGTACCAGTTATAGATCATGAAGCCTAGTATTGCGGCCAGCATTATCGCTGAGGCTTCAAGGCTTGGGTGTAAACCCTTGACCCACGAGTAGATGAGTGTGAACAGCATCAATAGTATGCCCTGTCCAGCCTCTAATCCGTTATATCCTGCCAACATGTTGAACGCATTGGCTGCGCCGAGTATACCAATGGGAACCAAAACTAAGGGGTATAGGAGGCCTAGGTTAACTGGTCCTATAATAGGCAGTGTTATGATGGAGTAGCCCGCCTTGATCACTACTATGGGGAGAGCTAGAGGAGCCATATAGATGATCTTGCTCCACGGCTTCAATCCTTTCTTCCAGCCGAGAATATCGTCTAGGAAGCCGAGGAAACTAGACATGAAGAGCATGAGAGCTAGTGCCATGAGCTCTAAATTGTATTCGTTGTACTTGGAAAGGTATATCTGTAGCGCGATGAAGACTAGGAGACCAAAACTAGCGGCTGCACCCACCCATATTCCGCCGCTCTCGGGGATCTGTATCTCCTCGGGCTTATTCATGTCTTTACCAGTCAAGCCTATCTCGTGTGCCTTATGGATCCACCAGCGGACCAGATGGAGGCTCAGCATGAAGCTTATTATGGATGCTAGGGCGACATAGAATATTTCTGTCCACGTAGGCAACAATTCGGGCTACCTTTCTCTTTCTTCTCCTGCCCATTTAGTATTGAAGACGAGATATATCTCCTTAGCCCTTTTTTCACCTATTCCTTCAACCTTCGTGAGTTCTTGGACACTAGCGTTCGCGATGTTTCGTAGTGTGCCAAATACTCCAAGAAGTTTCCGGGCCAGCTTAGGCCCGACGAGGCCCTCGGCAACATATATTATTCTCTCCTGGATAGTCATAGGTTTCTTCTCGACACGTAGCCTATAAACTCGCTTCTCACTAGTCTTCCCTAGGCTTTTAGCCTTCGATACCAGCCATCCTATAGTAGCTGATTTGTTTGGCGTATTCAATATCTTGATGTCGAAATCTATCATGAGCGTGTCAAGTACCCTTAGCACGCTCTGTATCTTCCATCCTCTATATCTTTCGAGGGCGCCAAGCCAGCCCTCAATGACGATCACTGGTATGTAGCCATCCTTCCTAGCGGCTTCGACGAGTAGTTTGGCTTGTTCCCAAATACGGTTATCACGAATACTGTTTCCCAGATCATTAATTGTTTTCCTCTCAACGAGAACCGGCTTCTTACCAGGGGATGCGAGCAATAGGAAGTCCCCTGCCTCTAGCTTTTTGACCGCGACTTTTAGCCCGCTAGAGACCAATGATTTCCTGAACTCAGGATGTTTAGAGTCCTCCCTAGAATCAATGATAACATCTACAGGCGTCAATAACTGCTCGGCCAACACACTACACCATTGGAGAGTATATCGTAACTGGTTAATATGGTGGAAGTTAATACCTTAAATTATATATTAAGATAAAACGTATGAGTCGCCCATCCGGGGATATAACATTGTTCTTCATATGTCCACGATGTGGATACAGCACGGTAACACCCGTTATGAAGTGCCCTATTTGCGGAGAAATAATGCATCCTGAGCATAAATGGAAGTGGGCTAGGTTCAGGGGACCCAATATATGGAGCTTCTCACCCATACTACCCGTTATAGAGACAAAGATAAGTTTGGGCGAAGCGTGGACGCCGCTTATAAGGTCTACAAGGCTCTTTAAGAATCTACCCGTTTACTTCAAGGATGAAGGGAGGAACCCGACAGGTAGTTTCAGGGATCGAGCAGCCGCTCTGATTGTTAGTCATGCCTGTAGTCTCGGGGAGAAGAGAATCCTACTAGCAAGCGATGGCAATATGGGTTCGAGCATTGCAGCCTATAGTGCAAGGGCAGGGATCAAAGCATATGTCGTGGTTCCAAGGAAAACCGATCCCGAGAAAATACTCCTTATGAAAGCGTATGGTGCACACGTTAAGGTTATTGACAAAACGATAGACGAACTACTGGATATTGTCTCGAAGAAGATTCCCGAGATGAGAGCTTATCCAGGCTCAACATCCCACAACCCATTATCCATCGAGGGCCTTAAGACCATAGGTATAGAAATATATCTGCAACTAGGAAAGGTCCCCAGAAACATCATAGTGCCTCTAGGTTCAGGCATTACACTCTACAGTATATATCATGGTTACAGGGAAATGTATGAGCGAGGAATAATATCAAGTATGCCGAGACTCATCGGGATCGAGAGCTGCGGGAACCCTGTTTATTCAAGAATCTTCGGTATACCATATGGATGCCGTGAAGAGCCTCCACCGGGCCTCATGTACTCAGACTCTCCGGTTAAAGACAGGATATCAAAGATTCTGAGCAAGAGCGATGTATTGGCGGTCTCTAAGAAGGAATTGCTTAGAGCTGCCAAGCTTCTAGCACGAAATGAGGGATTATTTGTGGAGCCTTCCTCGGCCGTAGCACTGGCGGGCGTCATGAAGATCTCCGAACAACTGGAGGGCGATACAGTCGTTATATTGACTGGACACGGCTTGAAGGGCCCGAGAGCCTATAGCAGACCTAGTCGTGTGAGAAGCGAGATAAGCGTATTCCCTTCGTCTACCAAACTTATGATCCTCGAGAAAATAGCGGAGAACGAACCCATACACGGTTATGGTTTGTGGAAGCTCCTCGGTGTGAAGATATCTGTTCAAGCCGTCTACCAGCACCTCAGAGAACTGGAGAAGATGGGGCTTATCAAATCATATGTGGAGCAGGGTGTCAAGAAGTATGTGCTGACTGATAAGGGAAGAGAGGTTTTAATCACTATTCATCGTTTATCCTAGGTATTCTTAAAGAAAAAACTTTATATTAATTATACAGTGCTAGAATACATTTATTGGTGGAAGAGATGAAGTCCCGTAGCAAGAATCTACTATTAATTATAGCATATACTGTCGCCGTTTACGTCGCCACTGTTGCTCTACAAATATATCAGCCGGCTACGGGCGGATACTTCAACCTAGGAGAGGCAATGATCTACCTAGCAGCCCTTACGGCTGGACCACTAGTTGCCAGCATAGCGGGCGGTATAGGGTCAAGCTTTGCAGACCTATCAACAGGCTACGGGATATTCGCCCCCGCAACACTAGTTATAAAGTTCACTGAGGGCTATGTAGCAGGATATCTTGCTAAGAGGTTTAAAGGACTACGTGGCAAAGCTATTGGTGCTTTGACGGGCGCCTGTTATACTGCATTGTTACTGTCCTTCTCAGTCTTCTACTGGAGGGGGAAGATATATGTTGGGCCCGAGCAATGGCTCAACTTTAAGTTTGAATCACCATTGATAGAGATCCCTCTCACAGTGTGGATAATTATTGCCTTCATCCTAGGAGCTCTCATCGCATATAGTGTTGCAAAGAACGTATATGGAGGAGAAGCTGCTGCCGTACTGTTGTCAGGTCTAATAATGGTTACAGGTTACCTGCTCTACGAGTACTTTGTGAGCAATCCATTAACGGGAAGACCTCCGGCCGCGGCATTTATTGAGGTACCAGTCAATATAGGCCAAGCGGTAATAGGTGCCGCCATAGCTATACCACTGGCATCATGGCTGAGGCGCGCAGGATATGTCACAAGCAGCGGTCAAGGCCAAAGTGAGTGAGGCAGGGTATAAGGGAGGATTTTCTATAAAAGACGTGTCTCTGCAGGTTGGTTACGGCGAAGCCCTAATTATAACTGGGAGATCGGGCAGTGGTAAATCCACTCTTCTTAAATCCCTGCTGGGCCTTATTAGGCTCTCGAGAAACGGGTATTTTAGAGGAGAAGTTATGGTCTCAGGGATAAATCCATACCGTGAAAAACCCGAAAAGATTTTCCAGATAATCGGGTACATTCCGCAGGATCCATGGTATGGCGTGCTGGGCCACACGGTTGAGACCGAGTATTGTCTATCATTCTCCGTGCTCGGCCTCCAGTGTAACCCCTCCAGACTCAATATATATGGTCTAGGACGGCTCAGAAACCACATAACCTATGGTCTAAGCGCTGGGCAGATCCAGCGTCTCCTTTGGGCTTCGAATATTGACAAGGGCGGAAAAGTGCTCTTCATGGATGAGCCGGGAGTATATATTGATGAGCAAGGCAAGAAAGAATTCATTAACCTGGTAAAGAAACATCTCGAAAACGGGGGCTCCGCTATCATAGTTGATCATGACCCATTACTATGGGCTCCTCTCTCGCCAAAACTCTTGGTGCTAGAGAACGGGAGGACAGTATACAAAGGGACTTTCCGAGAAGACAAGGTACCCTCGCCTCCAAAGGGAAGCTTCACATCGAAGACCGTAAGGAATAGAAGGAACGATGTCCTATTAATCGCTGATAATATCTGGTATAGTTATCCAGGACAAAAACCCGTTCTAAAAGGCGTATCAATCACAGCTGGTAAAGGAGAGATCATAGGCATTACAGGGTCAAACGGAGCTGGTAAATCAACTCTCTTGAAAATACTCGCCGGGATATACAAGCCTCCAAAAGGAACAGTGATGCGTAAAGGAAAGACAATACTTATTCCAGAAAACCCGCTCCTGTACTTCTCAGGAGCCACAATCAAAGAAGAACTAGAACTGGCCTGCAGAAGAGACTGCAACGAGGAAAAAATCATGGCTGTCGCAGAAGAATTCGGGATAAAGCATATCCTTGAGAAACCACTAGCAGAGACAAGCAGCGGCGAAAGAAGGAGAGCCGCGCTAGCGTCAGCTTTTCTCGCAGGATATGACGTTCTCCTCTTTGATGAGCCGAGTGGTGGTCTTGATAACTACATAGTTCAGAACGTGATCGACTCCATTCTCGCCGCCGCCAAGAAAGGGAAAGCAATAGTTATCGCATCACACGACAAGAGGCTACACGGCATCTATGATAAAACATGCGTGATCGAAGGAGGCATGTTGAAATGCAAATAATTGGTGCACTTGTCGGGCTAATCTATAGATCCCTGTTCATGAGTGGGGAGACCGGATTAAGAGCGGTGCCGAGCGTGCTGAAAATAGTTATAGTTATCCTCTCGGCATTGATCTATATCCCCTTTTATAATGAGCCCTACATACCTGTCCTAATACTGTCAATAATAGGTCTCCTAGGCTTTAACAGATGGTGGGTGGGGGCAAGCCTAGCATTATCAAGTATCCCTGGAATATGGTATGGTTTAACCGCGTATTTATTCGGGTTTCTCGGTTTCACAGCCCATATATCCCCCGTAGATGCTACCATGATCTATTTTAGAACAACTTACATCTCATTCCTAGTCTTGTTCGCCGGCTCGATAATTAGCCCTGTCCAACTATCCAATCTCCTTATAAAAATAGGATTAAGAGACAAGGCGATTACACCTATAATCCTATGGAGAACTATGCCTGCGGGACTCCATGATATGATGGAGTCCCTCGCGATCGGGCCTCTTAAAGGCGAGAAAGCCTGGAAAAGACTCGGCCCAGCAACCGCTAGCATGATAGAATACAGCCAGTTCGTCTGGGAGAACAATTACTATAGGCTCGAATCACCTCTCAAGACACCACTGCCCTATCGTTCAGAAAAGAAGTACATCGCCCTCGTATTAGCTGGTATACTTATTGAGACTTCTATACTAGCTCTTTATGTACTTGGAATAATTTGATCCGACAGCCACCGCTTCATCATCGCCGACGAAGGCTCTAGATGTGTTCGGGACCTTCTTCATCCAGAGTATCATTTTCATAAACCACTAAAATAATGTTTTAACTGGGTGACAACGCCAGTGAAAATATTTGGTCAAACAACAGTAGATGACGAGATAATATCTCTTCTTGCAGGATATATTGCTACAGGTTCAAGTTTATCGGAAATCGAGAACATATCATTAACAATGAATGACGATGTTCTGAAAGTGACACTATATGGAAAAACCATAATGATTACTACGAACGATCAGCAGTTCGAAACCGCTAGAGACATAGTTGTAATACTGAATAAATTGATTTCAGAATCATATAGGCATATCCTTAAAACAAACAGTATTAAGGAGGAGTGGATCACGTTTAGACCAATAAACGAATACTATTTCTTAGGTGCTTTCATCGGCTTTTACCTTATCTCGAACAACCCAGTAGATGCCATGGATAAAGCAATCGACATAATCAAAACCATGGAGAATGATAACCCTGTTTCAAGTGTTTTGGGAAGACTAAACTATTATAGGATGTACAAACGGTTGTTGGAAGCTACTGAGCGTGTATTATCGAGGAGTAATTTACTTGAAATACAAGGTCGTAGGAATCAGGAGATACTTATTGGTTTCATGAACGATGATCTAAACGTTTTCGCCTCCAAGATAATCAAATGGGGTAGAAGCACATTTACGACTCCCCCCGCAAGAATAGTATCTATAAAGAACCTATTACCGGGTGCTAATGTGAGAAAAAGATCATTTATTTGTCTCGATATAAATGATCTAGAAAACAATGGAGAATTATTTGAGTGCAATGATAGATACTGTTGTATTTTTGGTGATGATCCAATTAAACTAGTTATTAGACTCGAAAAATTCCTCGGTGGAAGGATGGCCTAGCATTTTTATTTCGTATTAATCTCATCAAGGAAATTACCGCATTTCTTAATGAATCTAATTATCTTTTCAAGTGTTATATCATGTATGCCGTGCTCGATATAACATGCATCTTCTTCAGCAATATCATGTGGTACTCCAAGAAGTTCTAGGAATTTTGTGAGTATTCTGTGTCTCTCATAGATCGACTCTGCGTACTTGAGGCCTTTCTCCGTCAAATATATGTGCCCGCCTTTCTCGTACACAATATACCCTTTGCTTTCCAACCTCTTGAGGTATTCGACAACACTGCTAGGCCTAACACCTAGACGGCGTGCGATCTCCCTAATCTTTGGCTTCTCCCCATTCTTTAGCATGATATGAATCAATTCAAGGTATTCCTCTGCTCTTCGGCTGAGATTATATTTCCTACATGTTGGAGTGGATGCCAATTTTATTAACGCCTCGACCTAGAAGCTATTTTCTCTGCGGCTGATTTAAGGAATAACACTGTCTGTTCAGCCGGTAGATACCCGTTTATTCGTTCTACTGGTGGTGCGCCGTAGGTATCGTATTCGGAGGGATCCGTTATTACCACGTCGGGTACGTATGATACACCATAGATATCTGCTTCACGCGGGTTTTCCATAGCTTCTATAGTTTCAACAATTAGCTTGCCGTTTACTAGGCCGAACTGGTTGAATTGATCAACGACAAGCGGGCAGTACGGACACTCAGGAGTCACAAATATCTTTATGTGGAGAGGAACATCTATCTCCCTAACTATTTTAATCACATTTTCCTGTAGCTTTACATTACCCCAATCAACATATCGATGAATATATATGAATGGTGCAAATTCTTGTCCGCTCGGCAATCCGTAGTACCTTATATTCCTCTTCGGCGTATCATAAATGAATGCGGGAAGATATCTAGGCTTCAGTAGTTTTGCTTCTGGACTATTCTTGCCAATTATGTGAAACTTCAGCTTGCCCCCACTGATCCTTTCAAGTTCCTCTGCAAGGATCTTTGCTTCTTTACATGTGGCGCAACTAGGTGTTCTGCTGGTTGGAGCTATCGGATCATCTACTACCAATACATCAACTAGTTCTTTTTTCATCTGCCCGAATATTGATCTTAGTGCACTTATTGTTTCTTCATCGAATAATCCCTGCGACATAACCTTCACCATACACCATCTTGTTAGGCATGCCTAACACAGTTATCGTAAAAATTCCTAATAATAGTTCCGCCTCCACGCGACAGATTATTACCGCTTAAAAACATAATAATTTGATCAGGGATGAGAAAGTGCCCAAGAAAACGCTTATGCTAAGAATACTCGAGTTCCTTAAAGAATACAGCGGAGCTACAATAAAGGATATCGCCACAACCCTAGGAATATCCATGACGCTCGCAAGAACTATTGTCTACAGGCTACGCAACAACGGCTACATAGAGAAGGCAGGAAAAGGATACATACTGACTGATAAGGGAGAATGGTTTGTTAACAAGTTTGGCGAACCAAGGGAAGAGAGCGTTGAAGAAGTCTCTGCAGAAGCTCAAAGCGGAGAAATTGTATACGAGATTACATCCTCCAAAGAACGAGAAGCAGAAGCCAAGACTAAAATACAAGAGTATAAAATAATGTATCCAAAAACCATGGATGAGCCCCTATCTAGTCTTGAAGATAAGATACGGCAGATCGAAAAAGAGATCATAAGAGTAGAAGAGCAAGTATCTAGTCTTAGACAAGAGCTCAGTAAAATCAGAGAGGAACTAAAGAAAGCAAAAACCCGGAGAACCAAGGAAAAGAAGAACGAAAAAGAAGAGAAGAGCTTACCAAAACCAATTATGTATATCAACGAGGCAATGAATGCACTAGGATCTATGTTTAAC
>JALWQP010000177.1:3108-9939 GCA_027083045.1 Desulfurococcales archaeon | reverse complement strand
ACTCTTCTCTCCGTGTTTGTCATTGTGCCTGTTTTCTCAGCCCACAGCCCGGCCGGCAATACTATGTCTGCATGCCTGGCTGTCTCAGTGAGGAATATATCCTGTACCACAACCAGGTCTATTCTTTTGAGTGCCCTAATTATACGGTAGTATCCCGGCTCGGAGATCAATGGGTTTTCACCCATTATGTAGAGCAGGTCTATGCCTCCCGTCAGGGCTACATTCCACATCTCGGTGCTGAACAATCCCTCCTCAACCGGTACTGGTAGGCCCCATATGTGGCTGAGTTCACGGGCGTTCTCCGGCGTTATCTTCCTGTACCCGGGGTAGAAGTCAGGTAGTGCGGCCATATCACATGCTCCCTGCACATTGGCTTGTCCCCTTGCAGGACATATTCCTGCCCCTGGCCGGCCCATGTTTCCTGTTATTAGTGACATGTTTACGAGGGCTTGGACGAGGGCTGTACCGTTCCTGTGCTGGGTTATTCCCATCCCGTAGTATATCGTGGAGGGCTTATTCATCGCATATGTTATTGCTGCCTCCTCTATGAGTTTCCGTGGCACTCCCGTAATCCTTGAGGCCTCATCTAGGTTGAAGTCTTTGAGGCTCTCAACTAGTCTCTCGTAGCCAGTCGTTCTCTTCTCTATGAATTCTTTGTCCACGAGGTCATGATCTATGATCGTTTTTATCATTGCGTTTATCAATACAGCATCTGTTCCTGGCTTTTGCTGGAGATGGATATCGGCTTGTACGGCTGTCATCGTCTTTCTTGGATCGGCCACTATCATTTTGAACTCTGTCTCTCCTAGTCCTAGGCCGAACCTCGCGATTGCGATCTTCCGTGCCGGGACTGATGCGTATTTCCTGCGTGCATCTTCTATGAACCTGAATATGGCGGGATGAGTCTCTGCGGGATTATAGCCTATGATGAACAGTGTCTTGGTGTTCGCTACATCGTTTATAGGGTTAGTCATAGCCGCTGATCCAAGGCTTCGCGCCAGGGCGGCCACTGTCGGGCTGTGGCATAGTCGTGCACAGTGATCTATATAATTGGTCCCTATGATCGTCCTCGCTATTTTTTGTAGGAGGAAGTTCTCCTCGTTTGTGCACTTAGCGCTCGCCAGGAAGTATGCTCTATCTGGATCGTCTTTGGCTATTCTCCTCATCGCCTCGGCTATTTCTCTAATTGCTTCTCTCCATGTTATTGGCCTGAAGCCTCTCTCGGTCCGCTTCAGCGGTGTTGTGAGCCTGTCAGGGTGATTTATGATCTTCCATGCATATGCTCCTTTGGGACATAGTACTCCGGCGGAGACAGGGTGATCATATATTCTCTCAGCACCGATTACTCTCCCATCCCGTACAACGAGATGAAATCCACAGCCAGCTCCACAGAAGGGGCACACAGTGTATCCAAGCCTTATCTCTCCTGCCATGGCTAGACACCCAGCTCTCTTCTTAGGTCGCGCAGACGCTCTATGATGAGTGCAAACGGTATCTTGACGGGGCAGACGTCCTCACAGGCCCCACATCCGACACATTTATCGTACATATATGTGATCACGCTGATCTGCCACAATACAGGATCGAGCTTCTTCTTCCACGCATAGATCTCTTTCTCGCTTCTGATCGGACATGCGTGCCAGCACTCCATACACATTAAGCATTTCTGGAGAAACATCGCTATGCCAGCCTTATCCAACACCTCGTATTGTTTCTCCCTCGCGATCATGCTGACCTTCCTAATAGTCTCTATTATCCTCTTTCTAGCTTCCACGGCGCTCGGCGGAGCTGGAACCGCTTCGATGTAACCATTGTAGAGCATCTCCTCTAATACTCTCCTTCCACGCTCGGTCAGGGGTATGGTATACGTGTACTTGGCGGTCCTGATCGGTACGCCCCAGTATCCAAGAGCTACGTCCGATAATGAGGGAGTATGATCTAAGCATCTCTTACAAGCGTCTCTCTGCCCTAGTTTCTCATATCCTTTCACATAATCTATCCTGAAGGACTTATCGTTATCAATAACTATCTCTATCGCGTCGTCATGATACCTGATATCGGTTATCTTGTCGGGGTCTACACTCAGCTCCTCCATGGTCTTCTCAAGGCTCAGCGGGTCAAACAACCCGCCACAATTCAATCCTATAAGGAAGAGGTTCTCCCTTCTAACACGTCCTATTCTGACCAAGTAGTCGATTGCTTTCTCCTCGCACGGCTTAACCGTTATTGCGACCTTCTCGTCTCTTGGGACGTAGTCCCGTATAGCCTTGGCCATGTTTATAGGGGATAAGCAAATACTCCCAGCAGACTCGACTACTTCCTCAGGGTCGTGTGCAAAGAATAATCTACCACCAGTGATTCCATCGGATCTGATAAGGAGCGCCATGTCTACAATTCTTTTCTCGAGCAAATACTTTACGAGCGCAGTTGCTACGCCGCCGCTAAGCGCCCGTTCAAGGATAACAGGATCCGTTGAACGGACCAGATATTCTCCACCGACTCTAAACATGAGGCTCACCTGATCCTCTATGAATGCCTTATTTTGGAAGGATTGAATAAATGTTGCCGGGCAGATGTTCCCACTCATATATGGTCGTGCAGGCCTGGCGTATAATTAGGAATCTATTGTTGCTTCGATCATGGCTGTTGTTAACCCACATAAAAAGGTGCAGATCTTCTAGACCATGATGTATCTTCATTATCAGGTGGGACTATTTGTTGATATGGTAAAGCGATATTGTTAGGCCTGCATTGTCGGGCATGAGTGTAAGCGACAGATAGTTTCTTCCGTGGATCTTCTCGATGTATTCTCTTAGCTCTATGGGATGGGATAACGTGTTGTGGGAGATTATGACCGTGTTGTTCATAAGGGGCTCAAGTATTTGGATATATTTTATATACTCTGTTTTTTCACCGTCTATGAAAACTAGGTAGTAGTCGTTCTTCTCAACGCCTTTAGCCGCATCACCGCATGCTAGTTCTATGTTTTTCTGAAGATTAGAAGCTACAATACGTGCTCGAGCCAGCCCCGCGAGATCAGGATCCTTCTCATAGGATACCAGCTTGGCGCCAGCATGCTGCGCTGCTAGGCCTAGCCATAGTGTCGAGAAGCCCGTTCCAGCGCCTATCTCGAGTATCGATGCCTTCCTCCTTGTCCCCATAAACCTCGCGATCATGTAGAGAAACCTGCCTGTGTTATATGATACCGGGTGAGCCCCCCTCAGCATTGCTTCGCGGTAAGCTCTTCCAAGCATTTCGTGGAGCTCGCGGGGGATTACTGTCTTCATCATTAGGAGCAGGCCATTATCAACCGATAGGACCGATGACACGTAGTAGTTTGTTCTAGCAGTATAGATTATTTTTGGAAGCTTTACCATTTGATCGAATATGTTGGGTATAGCCACTATTGTGTCAGGACCGGTCCTTGGGAGGACGTTTACGAGCAGGTCATGATATAGTATCTGGGCATCCATAACGATTATATCTGAATCAATGATGTTATCTGCTGCGCTGAAAACACTGGCTGTGAAAGGGTTTTTCGCGCTGGACATGTAGGTTATACGGCATGGCTGAGGGAGAGCTCTGCATATAATCTCGAACAACCTTGCTGTTTTCTCCAAGAACCATGCACCGCTACAAATATTTTAACATATTGTACCATTTAGGCAAAAGGGAAAAAATTAATTGTTTGTTCCGATCAAAAGAAGGGTGGCTTATTGATCGTTCTAAATCCTTCCCTCTAAGTAGTCGATGTATCCCTGTAGATCGAGTAGCCCGTGTCCACTCATATTGAATAATATTACTCCTTTTCTACCTCTTTCCTTGGCTCTCAGAGCCTCCTCGATCACTGCTTTCACTGCATGGGCGCTCTCAGGAGCAGGAACTATTCCTTCAAGCTTGGCGAACAATGTTCCGGCCTCAAACACCTCCCTCTGACTATAAGCTACAGGCTCCACTACACCATGATTTATGAGTACACTAAGGGTTGGCGCCACGCCGTGGTACCGTAGCCCTCCCGCGTGGATCGGTGGCGGCGTGAACTCGTGGCCCAAAGTATGCATCTTGATCATAGGGGTCATGCCTGCAGTATCTCCGTAATCATATCTGTATTCTCCGCGGGTCATGCTTGGAACAGCATTTGGCTCGGCGGCTATAAACCTTGTATCGCTTGATCCCTTCAGCCTATCGTGTATGAACGGGTAGCTAAGCCCAGCATAGTTGCTTCCGCCGCCAACACATCCTATGACTACGTCGGGATAGAGTCCTAGTTCCTCCACTTGCTTCTTGGCTTCAAGCCCGATTACTGTTTGGTGGAGGAGGACATGGTTCATAACGCTACCTAGACAGTATTTTGCCTTACCGCCACTCGTCACTACGTCTTCTATGGCCTCACTAATTGCTATACCTAGGCTACCCGGGTGTTCAGGGTTTTGTTCCAAGAGCTTGCGTCCGAATCTCGTCCTGTTGCTCGGGCTCGGATATACCTCGGCACCATATATCCTCATAAGTACTCCACGGTAAGGCTTCTGATAGTAGCTCACCCTAACCATGTACACCCTGACATGTATCCCGGTCAGTGCCCCAGCGAGGCTAAGCGCTGAACCCCACTGCCCCGCTCCTGTCTCGGTCACTATTGTCTCTGTCCCCTCGAGCTTATTATAATAGGCCTGGGCTAGAGCTGTGTTTATCTTGTGGCTACCAGTTGGCGTTACTCCTTCATACTTATAGAGTATTATAGCAGGCGTTCCAAGGTATTCTTCAAGGTTCTTGGCGCGCAGAAGAGGTGTAGGTCTTCCGAGCTCAAGATATTTGCTGCGCAGCTCAGCGGGTATCTGTATGTATCTCTCGCGGCTATATTCCTGCTCGACAAGCATTTTAGCGAATAGTTTTTCCAGCATGTGCTTCTCGACGATCTGGCCGTTTGGCAGCTTCATAGGGGGCAGTTCTCCGGGTAGGTCTGCGAGGATATTATACCATGAGGAGGGGAGATAATCTGGGACTTGGCTTGCTCTTAATGCCATTGGTGCTGCAAAATACCACCTCAGTCCCACTAATTTGTTCCATAACAGTATTTAAGCTTTACGTCATGTTTCAATTTTTTCTTAAACTGTTAAGAATAATTGAATAGTGTTACAACATTATAGAAAACAATCAGCATATCTACTCGGCAAAACTACTGTAGAGACATCAAAATACGGAGAACCCTATCCCTGCTCTTAGAATCGATGATATAATAATGCTCAACACCAGCATGATCGATGAGGATGAGGACAGGCTTAGATCTCCAAGCCGATATGAGAGTGAAAGCCACAAATATCGCTGATGCGATGATGAGGAGAGCGAAGAGCTGAAAGAACCCAGATGGGCTTGTCCCGAATAATAGTCCAAAGCCTGTGTTCATGGAGCTGAACACGATCAATGCGATGATTACGAATATTATTGCGGTGAAAATCATAGTGATCTTCGTGATCCTCGGATCAGGTATTCTAAGATACTTGACGGAAATACCCGTATATTTATATCTTAGAACACCATGATTTGTGTGAAGAACAGCCACATCTCCGGAGAAGTTAAGATCATAAACAATCCCCTCGATAGGGTAATAGTAGTACCAGGGCGCTCTACCGAGAACTATTGGCGGTGAGGTAGGCGGAGCTGTTGTTGCCAAGACCGCATACACCGTGGTATTCAAGATAATGTTAGAGAATCAGCACACTAATATTGGTTTTCTCTCGAAGCCATATTAATAGAAAATTATATCGGTAATAAACAAACCCTTTTTAGCCATGCTACCATACGAAAGCAATTATTCCTCTAACAATAACTATTAACCATGTGATAACATGACCATCAAGATCATTAGGGGGTTAAACGATCACGAGATAGTCACTATAGCAAACAAGCTCCTTCCCAACGACTTTATTGATCATGAACACGTAGAAACATGTATCTATAAAGACCCATTCACGAAACCCGATTACATTATAGCCTGCATAGAAAACGGTGATACCAAGGGTCTACTCGTCTATGTGGAGCCCATAGCAATACCCGGCTTAAAACCACCTAGACAAGCACTCGACTACATATGGGTCAAGTTATTAGCCGTCGACAAAGGCTCCAGAGAATGCTTCGAAAAACTACTATCCTATATCGAGGAGCTAGCGGAGAAAAAGGGTAAAAGAGGTGTCAGGATATACGGGTATGCTCCCTGGTACTTCCTTACCGGGGTAAATTCTAGGAACTATTGGCTACGAGAATGGCTCAAAGATCGAGGCTACAAGATAGTATCGAGAGCAGTTGATTACACAGTAGATCTAGAGCGATACTGGATCGAGAGGCAAGGCATAAGGTTTAGAACAGATGACGTAGAGATCAGAGAGGCGACGAGCAGAAATGATCCCGTATTCAAGTGGATCGAGAAGAACTTCTCGCTGCAATGGAGTATAGAGGCCCAGCTAGCCCTAGAGAAAAAATACGGCAGAATATATGTGGCAGAAACAAATAACGAGATAGCAGGATTCGCCGTACACAGCGCAAGCCACGAGTACAGGTTCGGTCCTATAGGCGTCGATGAGAGATACCGGGGCCGAGGCTTAGGAAAGGTGCTCCTAATACATACACTGGACTCCATGAGACTTCTAGGAATACGGTACGCGATCATCCCATGGACAACACATCTATTCTTCTACGCATGGATACCAGGAGTCATTGATATAAAGGAGTACCTGATCTATAGTAAAATTTTATGAAAACAAAAATAGTTGAATCCATGACTATATCAATGAGTTGGAAAAATAGATCATACCATAAAAACATTTGATATCTTATACT
>JALWQP010000177.1:0-3098 GCA_027083045.1 Desulfurococcales archaeon | reverse complement strand
GAAAAATATACCAATATTAGGATCTTTTATCCCTTGTTTTACCTATACCCCGGTATGAGTTGGATCGGGTATTTTCCTGCCAGCAATATCCTTGGGTGTGGTTCTGATTTTCCTTTGAGGCTTTGTACTAGTTGTTGTACTCCTTGAAGTAGATAGGCTAGTTCATGGAGCATTTTCTTGTTTGTTAATTTTGTCTGTAGCTCCATTACTGCTTTTATTAGTGTATCTGATTCTTCGGGTCCTGGCTTGTGGTCTGCTTGGGGATCCATTGGTGTCGATTGTTGTAGCATTACTATGATTCTGAAGGCTTGTCTTGCCTCGGGGTTTATGTTGTGTGTTATTGCTTCTTCTAGTGCTTGCAGGGGGTTGTAGTTTTGTGGGTCTTGTAGGAATATTCCCGCTGTGTGGATCGGGATTTTTGATAGTTCTGCCTGGTTCATCGGGTTCAATAGGATCCCCTCGATCCTGTCTAGTATTTTGGGGTCTCTGCCCTTGTATGGTCCTAGGTGTAGGCGATAGTATCCTTTTACTAAGAAGTAGTCGTTTACCGGGTAGTTATCCCAGATCAGTGGCTTCCGACCCGTGATCTCGATGAATTTCTCGACGTCTCCTACCGTTATTTTACGGGATACTATTCCGGGACCTGTCCAGAATATCTTGACCTCGGGGTCTAGTTTCTCGCCGAGCTCCCCTAGGTAATCTTTATGGTGTCCCCAGTAGTATGTTGGGCATAACATCATTGTCTTTGGCTTTAGCTCCTTGTAGACTTTGTTTGCTAGACTTGCCTGGGCCTCCGCTAGTGTTTTATAGCCTCTACCCCTCAGCACTGGAGGGATATCATCTAGGAGCAGTGCTATCGAATCGTAGCCAGCATTCATTACCTGCTGGTATTTCCTCAATAGTGCTCCTAAGTCTTCCCTGCTCGAATAGTCTATGTCTAGCCCAGGCGATAGCGCGTATACTGGTTCTACCCCTCTCCTCCTGGCATGGTCAGAGAGTATTTCCAGTTCAAGGAGAATGCTTTCGGGGTAGGGGCTCCTCCACCTTTCTCTATGGTAGGGATCCCATTTCGGCGCGTACACGTATGTGTTCATCTCGAGATAGGACAATAGGTCTATTATTGAGAGCCTGTCGAGCAGGTCCCATGTAGGCCCGTAGAACCCCTCTACTACTCCCTTGATCATTTCCTGTGCCCTCTTAGATTATCTCTGCGAGGGGTATGGCGTGCACGAGTATTCTTGGCAGGATCTTCAGTGGTTCCGCGTATTTGACGCCTATTTTCTTTCCAGCCTGCTCTGCATAGACGACTAGGAGTTTTAGAAGTGGTTCTAGGCCTTCTAGCTGGCTCTCATGTTTCTTCAGGGCTTTAAGCTTCTTTTCCAGATAACCCGTTATGTCAACGTAGACGTTCGGCCTGCTAGTGTAGTAGTAGGCGATATACCGGGGGCTCCAAGGATCACCGGTCTCGGGACCGTAGAGGGGGAAGCCCGAGTAGAGGAAGGCCTCTGAAACCAGTAGTCCTGCTCTCCGATGATCTGGGTGGGCCTCATACATCATCCATGGATCGGGGGCTAACACGAGATCAGGTTTAACCCGCCTTATTATGGTGGCTATCCTTAATCGAGCCTCATCGGTATATGGAAGGAAACCATCCCTATAGCCTAGCCAGTAAACCTTCTTAACCCCTAAGACTTTTGCCGCCTCCTCCTGCTCTTTATGTCTTCTCAGCGCTAGTTCATCCCTATTTATGCCTGGCTTGCTAGTGCCCATTGACCCATCCGTGAGGACGAGCATGTAGGTTTCTGTCCCATGATCCGATGCCTTAGCCAGCAGGCCTCCAGCTCCAACTTCACAATCATCAGGGTGAGGAGCAATACAGAGTATTCGATCAGCAGTGTATGGGGCTTTGTCTATATCGTAGCCATATTGTTTCAGATAAGAGCGTATCAAATCCGCCAATCTACTAATTTCTTCATAGGACAAGACGCAGACACCTGACGCTATTGTAATCACTATATAAGTATTGTATGTGTTTATTATATAACTATGTAATGAATATAACGAGAATAACAAATATTAGATTAACAGTTTGAACAACAGTGATTCCGTTTCCTAGGTCTCAATAGAAAATAATGATCTAGTCTAAAATTCATTAGGATAATCATACCTCATATGATGCTAGCTCTCTAGAAGAATCCTTGATATATGTCTTGAACATTATAGATATATTGTATGGTTCTCATGGCCTCTCTATTTTTTTCTTTGCCAGAAATGATAGGTACATTGGTATTGTCACGAGTAACAGTGTCATGCACGCGATGTATGGTGCACGGGGATTCAATGTTGAAAGTAGGGATGCTAGGCCGGGAGAGAACAATGATATTGTCCGCCTTATGCTCGAGATCAATGCGGATGCTATGGATGCTTCTCCTCGACTCATTATACTGTATAGCCATAACCGCTTGTAGACAAACATGATACTATCCCCCAGCCTAACTGTGAAGAAGGCAAGCAGTATAATTGGAAATATACTGGTTGCTACGGCCATCCCTAAACCTGCTACTGTTATGAGTGTTCCGGCCGCCAAGTATCGCCCGGGCTTGTCTCTTGCTAGCCTATCAACTATGAAGGTACCGATAATTGTAGCTGTGGATATACTGGCCTCAATCAATGCTACATGGAATATGTTTCCATGCAGCCATTTGAGGACATAATACACGAGAGCTAGATTGGGTGCGAGTAGCCAAGCCAGAATAAACAGTACATCGGCTATGATGTAAGCCAAGTACTTTCTGGGTAGACGGCCTAAGGAAGGCTTAGAGGTATTAGATCTGTCTTCCTCTTCGTGGGATATCTTTACGGGTTTAAAGAAACATAATATATAGGGTACTAGTGCAAACTGGTATGCGGCGAACATGAGAAAAGAGTACCTTATTGAGGCCGGGGAAGACCATACGTAGCCGAGCATGAACCCTATGACGGGATATGTGAGAATTATTGTTAGCTCTGGTATCCTCAAATGAATAGACAGTGCTTCCTTCATCCTGTCCTCGGGATATATTATCCTCTCGTAGGCCGGGTATAGAAAATACAAGGTG
>JALWQP010000176.1 GCA_027083045.1 Desulfurococcales archaeon | reverse complement strand
CTTACGGCCAGGTCTACACCAGCATTACTCCCAGAAGCCTCCACCACATAGTCGAAACCCGCTCCTTCAGGAGTATACTTTTTCAAGGCATACTCCGCATCACTCGGAGACAATACCTCATCGGCACCCAGCCGTTCCGCCAAGTCAGCCTTGGGGCTTCCCGGTCGTGCAAAAGCAACGATCACACCAGGATCATATTGTCTTAGGACCTGAATGGATAACAAGCCTATCGTACCAATACCGATCACAGCAATCCTCGATTCCCTACTGGGTGGGGCCATCTCAGTCATCTCGACTACGGCTGCCAATGGCTCAACGAAGGCAGCCTGTCTGTCTGTCAAACCATCCACACTATGTAGCAGGTCCTGTCTTGTCAGCACATACTCCGCCATACCACCATCAATACTTATTCCGATCGTCTGCCTGTAGGGGCAATGAGTTGGCATACCGTTCCTACAATACCAGCACCTCCGGCAATGGACATTTATCTCAGTCGTTACCCGCTTCCCTATAAGGCCTTCATCGGCCTCACTACCAATCATATCAACAACTCCGACAATCTCATGGCCGGGTATCAATGGTAGCTTGAAAGGCTTGTATGTCCCTCTATAGAAAGCCTTATCAGTACCACAAATACCCACTCTCTTAACCCTTATCCTCACCCACTCCCCCTCAGGCACTGGATCAGCCACTTCTTCCAGCCTAAGATCACCTGGGCCATGAAGCACGAGAGCCTTCAAGAGATATTTTCACCCAGAATTAACGTTGGTTAGCATATCCCTGTTAAGGATTTTCATCCCTCGGTAGACTGGTACTCTACATTGCATAGCGGCAACAGCTCTTGCTTTATAGATGTAAAATAGCTTCAAATATGACATAAACTATTTTTCAGAACTACGTGAAAGAAAATACTGCTAAGAAGAAAACACCAATACTATTGAGGTGCTGGGAGGAATAATCTCATGGATATACCAATGCTTCTAATAATAGGGTTCATTCTCGGAGTAATAATCGCCTATTTGCTGGGAGTCAAGAACAGAACAGTGTTGTTTCTGGCAGGAATAGCTGGTGCCATACTAGCCCCGATTCTCATAGCAGTCATAACGGCGTTGATCCTATTGGTGATAATCGGCTTGATAGTAGTAATAATATTAGTGTTAATCGGGCTGCATAGATAGTTGTTGCTGTCGTGGATTCCTTCTCCTTTAAACCATAGTATGACAAATTATTCTCGGTGGAGGGGCTGATTCCTTTGGGCAAGACACTCCATATAGGTATACCCATAGGGGGAGTGCCTAGCAAAGCTGTTGTTATGGGTGATCCGGAGAGAATAGACATAGTATTGGGGCTGATGAATTCATGGGATGATCTCGGTCTCCGGAGAGGATATCGGGGCGTAGTGGGAAAGATAGGCGCTGGCATGATCGGAGTGTACAGCCACGGCATAGGAGGCCCGTCGGCAAGCATAGTCTTTGAAGAACTAGTGAAAGCAGGGGTAAAAACCATCGTTAGGCTTGGGACATGTGGTGGACTCCGAGAAGATATTAGACTCGGAACAGTAATCGTGGCTGCGGCTTCAGGCGTTAGGAAAACGGGTTGCTCGACAAACATGTACGCCGGAGATAATACTCCTCCAATGGCACCAGACCCCCTGTTGGCTTCAAGAATTTATGAAAGCCTAAAAGTGAGCGGTGTTGATGTCCTGCTGGGACCGGTTTTCACAAGTGATGCTTTCTACGCTGAAGCACCAGGTCTTGCAAGAGAGCTGGCTGGACTAGGATATGTTGGCATAGATATGGAGACGGCAATACTATACTACCTCTCATGGATGAGGGGTTACCGAGCCGCATCAGTTCTTATAGTGAGTAATAATCTTGTAGCTAATACTGACGAGTACCTCTCAAACCAAGACATGATAGATACGATCAGGAAAGTCTTCAAAACCATAGCTGAAATGCTGATCGGTGAGGAGTGATGAATCCAACGATAAATGAGATAAAGAGACTCGTCGAGAAGCTCATGGGCAGTGATTTCGCCCATGGATACCCGCACGTAGCTCGTGTGAGAAGATATGCTTGGCTCATCGTAGATAATGAGGGGCTCAATGTCGATGAGACTGTGTTGGAGCTAGCCGTTCTCCTTCATGATATCGGTAGGAGGATTGGTGAGCCCCACGCCTATTACTCGGCTCTGCTTGCCCGATCAATACTTGATGAGAAAGGGGTGTCGGCCAGCAAGATCGAGAAGATTACTAATGCGATCCTCTACCATAGTTTCAGCTACGCTAAGAGAAACAATATAGAGCCTCTCAGTGATGAGGCCAAGATATTGAGTGATGCGGATAAACTCGATGCTCTCGGAGTAGTCGGTTTTGTAAGAGTATTCTTGTTCGGTGCGGAACATAATAGGGGCTTCGAGGAGAGCATAAAGCATTTCCATGAAAAGATATTCCGGCTTAAGGATCTCATGCACTACCAGTACTCTAGAAGACTAGCTGAAGAACTGACTATGAGGACGCATAGGGTACTGGAAATGCTGCTCGA
>JALWQP010000175.1 GCA_027083045.1 Desulfurococcales archaeon | reverse complement strand
CCCTAAGATACAAGACACCATAATTCTCTGGATCGGGAACCGGCACACCTACTATTACATTCTCACCTGAGCTAGCCAATGTAGAGTATAGATCCCATTTACCAAGAAATAGATCACTATAGGTTATTAGTATAGGTTCGCTGGTCACACCTATTTTTTCGAGGGCTGTTTTTACAGCGTGGCCTGTGCCGAGCTCGTCTTCTTGTTCTACATAGCGGATCTTTTTCTTCAGGGAGAATGAATTGACTAGTGATATAATCTTTTCCTTCATATAGCCTACAACAATTATTATCTCGCTGATCTCAGGTACTTGCTCTAAAGCATCTAGATGCCATAGAATTAATGGCTTACACATTACCGGAATACATGGCTTAGGTATTGTTTCTGTTATTGGCCAGAGTCTTTCCCCCTTCCCCGCCGCCAGTATTATCGCCTTCAATTTTATCCAACCTGTTATAAAGGACTGTGGCTAGAGCTATAAGTCCTGCGGCTGCAGCATAATCTGTAGATAAGGTGATTCCGGGTGCTATGTCTACTACTAGATCGGCGAATCTGTAGATCCCGAGAGGAATCCCTTCCCTCGAGCCAAACAGGAGGTTAACTCTTTTCTTCGACTTCAATATAAGGTCTTGGAGCTCATCTGCTGCGTCCAATATATATTTTCCTTCAGGCTCGAACACTATTATCACTTCATCAGCGCGATCACGTATAAGCTGATGTATATCTTGTACCTTGATTGGCACCTTACGTGTTCTACGATGATAACTCCTCTTCTGTATCTCGTATCTTGAACGTATTCCTTCTTCTACACTAAGAATGAACTCGGCGAGTTGTACAGCATCGATAATACCTGCGGGCGCGATAACCAGTTCACCGATCTCAAAATTCTGTACTTCTCTCCCTATTCTTCTACCCATGTTTCTGATCGCATCTATAGGGCCTAAGTAAGGCATCTGTACAACTGCGAATCTCTTGAAAAGCCAGTGAATAGTTTTCTTTCCGGGTGATATTTTATGGTATTCAAAACTACCCGGAAGAATACTGATATAGGCTTTGTCCTGTATTATCTCAACTAAGACTATTTTATCTGGATATCTAAGGTTGACAGAAGCATTGGTTGCACGACGTACATGGTCTCCAACTATTATATTGACATCTATACTTGTAAAGTTGTGTCTTCCACGCCGAGTGGTTCTAACAGCAAATGTTTCAGAAGGACTAATATGTTCTTTAGCCAGTTCTGCAGCTATCTCGGCTATTTTATGCGGGTCTGCAGGGGATTCAGCTAGAATCGGAATGATCTTATCGGCTTCAACAATGTTCTTTTCGATGTAATCCATTAGTTCATCTACACTGTGCTCCCCATGTCTTACTAGAACTAGTCCTTTGAATTTTTGCGGACAAGCTATAACAACGGTTTTTTCATCGTATTCCTTTATTCTCGATGCAACAATTTTTTCGAAGCCTAGCCCTGTCTTTATAAGTATGTCAAAGGATCTTTCCCTCAAAGACATTATAGGTTCCTCTACTAATTCGAGGAATAAAGGATCTGAAAGATAAATTATTGTTGCCTTTATGGTTACCTTCTCTTCAGTTGTAACGGTGATACCACTACTGCGGGCTTAGGGCCTTCGGGTGTCGGTATCATTAATAATTTTGATTTGTATATCTCGACTTTACGTATCGGGTAGATCTTGCGTGCTCTCTCCATGATTTCTGCGCTCATTCTACCAAATAGCATTTCCTGGATTAGCTCGTCCAGCGTAAGTTGTGGTACTTTTGATTTTATGTATTCTTCCATTATCTTCCTTATAGCTCTCTTCTGGCTTGTTTTGCACCTATAGCTTGTTAGAGCTACTATTGTTAGGCGTAAACGATACTGATCCTTTGTCTCAACATTGAATATGCCTTGGATTTTACTGCTTTTTCTTCTGATTAGGCTCTTCATATAGTCTCTCGATATTTCGTGTCCTTTGAATCTCGTATATGCTTTGTCGCCTTCTACTTTGATTATTTGGAAGTACAATCTTATGTGAACCTGTGTTATGTCACCTGTAATATCATATAACGTTGTCTCCATAACTCTGCCAATGAGTTTTAATGGATCATCAGCGGGTGTGGTGCCTATGGATATTTCGCCAAATATTGGTGGTGCGATTACGGTATACCATTTCTTGAGCTTCCATTTGTCACGTATAGCAAACTTTCTCCGAGCGGGCATAATCCTTCCTCTCACACTTTTTACTTACTAAGACTCTTACCATTTAATTGGGGCTATATAAGACTTTATGAATTTTACCTTATTTTGAGATATTTGATCGTATCTTCAATTAGCTCGAACATACATACAATATCATCGAGAGTTCCTCTAAGGCTATCAAAATGCTTCGGTGAGCTATCCTTTATCTTTATCTCGATAATGTACTCATTTTCGGATATCTCTTCATTGATCTCCATGAAACCCGGTGTTACCATGTTGTCCGGATGTAATGCTTTCCATACAGCACGGATTTTTCTCTCATCTTCAACTCTTATTCTGAAATATGCTTCGAACAAACATACTCA
>JALWQP010000174.1:6322-10268 GCA_027083045.1 Desulfurococcales archaeon | reverse complement strand
GAGAAAGGCTTAAATAAGCATCTAATGGTCTTCCCGGCTCATTTCGGGATGAGTAGCCGGGAACTGTGTGGACTCCGTCAACACTTCTATAATGGATACAACAGAATCTAATGATCTATAACCAAAAACCACTATGTAGATAAACCAAGTATTCCCGGAAGAGATCGGGATGTTTTAATAGGTTTTCATCTTTTGTGTATGCTTCTGTACTTGTCCTCCCGACGATACCCATTATGATGTTCTCTATTTTTTCTCTATTCTTGCTCTTATGTAGTTGTCAGCGACTATGGGTGCAAGTACTGTATTTCTTCGCCATGCTTTTCTAGGTACTCGAGTTTCTCAATGGCTGACGTTAGATCCTGAATACCTGAATAGTGGCCGTTATTGCATTTATTCATTTTTAATGTACTCGATCCAGAAGATTAGGCTACGTAGTTCGCCTTGAAGCTCAACTAGTTTCTTATGGTCACGAACTGTTTTCTCCGTTCTACACTATATATGATCATTTTAATAATTTTTGAATATTATATTCTTTTACATAAATTCTTATATAGAGTAACATATTCTTTAAACATGTACTGGATTATGTAAAACATTGTAGTATGATTAATAATGTTATGATTACCTGTATTAATTCCGTCTACAGGGCTAATCTGTTGCATTATAAAACGTGAACGCTGGACTGCTTCTAGTGTACTTTAGGACGATGATTAAATTACTTTATGGAATTAAGATAGGAGTTGATTTATAAATTATTTGCTCACAACTTGTTAGCACTTCTCGTTAATCATCTTTATTTTTTACCTTGTTAGCTGATAATAATGTGAAAAATAAATGAATAGGTGTTCAATATGAGGGGATTAGGCAAAGGATTGGCGGCGGTAGTGGTCATAGCTGTGTTTGTAGCATTATTTCCCGTAATAATGGGGGCGATCGATAACGTATTATATGAGGCAAAATTAAAGACAACAACCATAACTGCGTCTCAGCCATCTGGTGTACAGATCCTTGTGCCACAGCTTGTGTCTCAGCAGGGTGCAGATAGACTGGTTGTCGAGCCCGGTAAAGCAGTTGTTCCGGCTGGTGAAACCATTAATGTGAAGATCTACGTGTATTTCAAGCATTCATAGCCGTGTCCGTATTCTGACTGGCATGTAGAATACAGTGTTTCTGGGGGAATAGAGGTTGTGATCGATGATGGTGGTAAACTTGTTGATCCTAAGACGTATGAGAGAACGCTAACCATATAAGGTTGTCTCGCCGGGAACGCTAACCGTCACCTATTACTATGGTACCGGGTGCCCCGAGGGCACCATGGAGAGAGTTGTGGCGGAGTTCTACACTTCTGCGGAGCAAGCAATGTCTCTACGACTACAGCGACCTCTACGACGCAGACATCCTCAGGAGAAGAAACATATGTGAATATTACAGGAAAAGTTGTTGCAGTTAATGCTGAGGCACGCTACGTCGTCGTGGATAATAAGACGATATACTTCAGGGGGACATGGCTCGATGTCCATACAAATAAAACACTAACAGATGCGGAAGCAGTCGGGCTCATCAGGCCCGGAGAAACGATCATAGCTGTTTGTAAGGTTACAGGCTCTGGCAGACTCATGGCGGAGAAAATAATTGTTAATGATACCCTTGTTCTCGAGAAGAGCGAATAAGTCGTAGGAGGTGTGGACGGTGAACATATACGATTTAAGGAGAATAGTGTCTATATGCTTGTTAATCTCAGCCATACTGGTGTTCGTATCAGGCATAGTACTGTATCTGAGAACAACCCATGTATTGTATCGCGCGGTGATATGGATACCGGCCTGGATCATAGACGATATACACGTATATGCGGGTTTCGTGGTGTCGGGGCTAGCAATAATACATGTGTACCTAAACTGGGACGCGCTGAAGAATTATTTCAAGCGCAGGAAATAGTTGTTATATCTCCGCATCTTTTTTAATAGTCTTTTCTACATGTAATAGTTCTCCGACGACCAACGTGCTGCTGTTGATACCTAGTAGCGTATCATAGGAGATCAGTATGATAATGTACAATGCCGTTATATTATCATCGCTAGCATTAATGGTAGTGCTTGTAGCGTCAAACAGAGTGCCTCGGTGGATAATAGGCATTATATTACTTGCAACTCTCCTCCTTACAGGCTCTAGTACGTTGACCGATGTAGTAAGATTTGTTGATTGGGATGTATTAGGCCTCATAGTGGGAATGGGCATCTTTACCGTACTTCTTGAAGAATCCGGGTTAATGGAGCTGACAGCTCGATTCATACGTGCACGGGCAGGCTCGCCCGGCACGGTATTATTCTGGATAATCCTCACCGCGGGCCTCGTCAGCATAATATTGGAAAATGTGACCGTCGTGCTCCTCTTTGCACCGATAGCGTATAGGTTGAGCAAGAAGTTGGGTGTTAACCCCGTACCTGTAGTCATAGGGATAGCGCTATCATCCAATATGGCTGGATCAGCTACTATGATAGGAGACCCGCCAGCAATAATAACGGCGGGATACTTCAACCTGGCGTTCATGGATTTCATATGGTATCATGGCAGGCCATCAATGTTCTTCCTTACCCTTATACCTATGATAGTATCCTGCTACGTATACTCCAAAATAGTGGGTAGAGAAGTAGGCTACAGTGATGAACCAGTGGCTGAAAAAGATAATGAGACTATTTGGAAGGGGCTTGACAAGATATTCGTCTACGAAGCAATACTGTTCCTATCCATCAAAATAACGCTCTTGAGCATCAGGCACATCATACATATCCCGCTCACACTGGCTGCTCTTATAGGTGTAGGAGGCCTCTCATTAACACGTATAATCCTACATAGAGATACGGCCTCGGTAAAAAAAGCTGTAAGGAAAGGAGTTGATCTAGACATAATAGTTTTCCTCATAGGCGTGTTTGTTTTATCCGGTGCGTTCGCTAAGCATGGATTAGCTGCAGCGGCGGCAAAAACGATACTGTCCCTAGCATCAGGCAACTTGTTCGTAATAACGAGTCTGTTGATATGGCTGTCAGTAGCAGTATCGGCCGTTATGGATAATACACCCTACGTTGTCACTATGTTGCCCATCGCCAAGTACATTGCGATAGGACTAAATGTCAATCCGGTAGTTGTCGCCTGGGCTTTGCTTGTAGGAGCCACACTCGGAGGCAGCATAACATACATTGGTGCATCAGCCAACCTGGTAGCTGTGAAGCTCCTAGAAAAGAAGGGATACAAGGTAACGTTTTCGGAATTCACTAGAAAGAGCACACCCTTCAACATGACAAACATATTGCTGGGCTGGCTCCTCTACACCATATTCTGGATAATATAATAGTCCGGTAAGACAATCAAGTCCTCCAAACACAAAATTCCATCATCCTATCTAGGCCTACATTATCACGTTTCCCGCCTGGACCTAAACGCCAATAGGTTAGGGTCTACGCCTAAGGGCAGGCCTATCCACATCTAAGTGGAAAAATTATTTAATATATGTAGAGGACATGACAGGCGTATCCGAGATCATAGTTGAGAAAGTATTGAGTAAGACAAGTAGACTAAAGTATGTGAATGCCAGACATGGTATTTACCGTTCTATGTCTCCTAAGTAAACCTATAAAGAAACAATGAATCCCAAGAAAATAGACACCGAGGCATTGAATGCATATAATGGATGGAGCCGGGGGCGGGATTCGAACCCGCGGTAAAGCGGGTGTCCGTGACCCCCTTGCACTAGGGTCGCGCCCTGCAGCCCGCCGCCTTAGGCCGCTCGGCCACCCCGGCTCCTCCATTAGGAATTGGTTGCTTAGGTAGGTTTATAACACTATCTCGCGTACCTAACAGTTTCGGCTGCCTCCCCGGTAATGATCATGTGTAGATTCTAGCTTATCCATACAATCTCGTATTACATCTTGGTGCTCCATAATGGTGC
>JALWQP010000174.1:0-6312 GCA_027083045.1 Desulfurococcales archaeon | reverse complement strand
ACGCGTGATCACTTTCAAGGCTGATGAGCGTTTAATTGAACAACTGGATCTACTCGCCAAAGAAATGGGGATTTCAAGAAGTGAAGTAATAAGACTGGCAATCGAGAACCTCATCGAGGCACGCATGCGCGAAAAGAACGAAATAGAGACTGTCCCTGTAACTATTATATACTGATCCCTGCCCGAAGCTTCAATATTTATAAACTCCACCACAAAAATACAGAAAATACGGTTGCCGCCGTAGCTCAGCCTGGCAGAGCGCCGGACTCATACGGCGCCAAGAAACCCGAAGTCGCGGGTTCGGCCAGGGGGAGATCCGGTCGTCCCGGGTTCAAATCCCGGCGGCGGCACCTATCTATAAAATTTCCTCCCTCTAAGAAACCACCTGCATAATTTAAAACCCGTGAGAAACCATATTAAATGAAAGGTTGGGGCCGTAGTCTAGCTTGGCTAGGATGCGGGGCTTGGGCCCCCGTGATCCGGGGTTCAAATCCCCGCGGCCCCACATAAATTTATTGGGATGACGAGAATAGCCTTAGAGCCCTATTGGCTTGTAGATTTCCCCGTGACGATATATCTTCTCATCACTCTTCAGCTCCTTATACTTTGTATCATCACTTAATGAACGATTTCTCCTGATACGCTATCAATTAATGTATTCGGATTAACACGTCTCAAGATACATTATTCAGTCAAGTATACCTAGCAGAACAAATTGAGAAAGAGCCGGGAAAATATAGAAAATAGCTAAACTACGCCTTTCTCTTCGAGATACGCTCTTATCCTCCTAATACCTTCCTCAATACGTTCGGGGGGCTCCGTTACGAATGTTATTCGGATATAACGATTTATGCCTGGAATGAATGCTGAGCCCGGCAGGAAGACAACGTGCTTATTCAACGCTATATCTTTAGCGAATTCGACATCGGTCATGCCTAGCTTTTCTAGATAGTACGATATGTCGGGGAACAAGTACATGCCAGCACGCGGTTTAATCAATTTGGCTTCTGGAAGATATTTTCTGACGGCCTCGAATGCCGCGTCTCTCCTTCTACGGTATTCTGGAATGACCTGCTTAAGATATAGTTCTTTGTAGCCTTTCTCAAGATATATCATTGCTAGTTTCTGTGAGATATTCGAAGCACTAATGCTTAGATATCCCTTGACCTTCGCGGCTTGACGAATGAATTCCTCGTTGCCCCATAGGTACCCCAGCCTAAACCCGGGTATTGCTAGGTCTTTAGAGAAACTATCGATAGATATTACGGTTTCCTCGGCCCCCGGATATCTCTGGATCCAAACATGTTCGCCCTCATAGTATATGTGCTTATATGCTTCATCAAAGAATACCCACCTACCATGATCTACTGCTAAGTCCACTATGAGTTTTCCTATCTCCTCAGAGACAACCCTGCTCGTAGGATTGCCCGGGCTCTCGAAAAGGATTGCTTTAACCCTGGTTATCTTATCCTTGAGACACTCGGGATCAGGCTGGAATTCATTATTAACGTCTTGCTCACAGTATTCTACTCCTATTCCGAGTAGTTTTGTGAGGCCCCAGTAAACACTATATGTCGGGGCAAGCAACAATACTTTGTCTCCATTGTCCAGCCCTGTTAGGAGCGATATAGTTATTGCCTCGGCACCACCAATAGTTATAAGCACCTGTTTGTTCGGATCAATTGTTATTCCACTGTATTTCTTTATATCCTCCGCAATAAGATGTCGAAGCTTCGGGTATCCTTTGCTAGGAGCATAGCTTGAGGTCTGAAAAGGCTTCTCCAGCAATGTTTTTGTCAGATCTTTAAGTGCCTCGCTGTAAGGTGGGAAACCGGGTTGACCTGCATGAAAGCTTATCACATCGATGCCCTTAAGCCTAAGCTCGAGGGCAAGGTCAACAAGTACTCTGTGTGGTGACGTCTCGGTACTCATGACTCTTCTAGACAGACTAGGCATTATTGTCACCTATTCACACTATAACAGGTTTATAGATTTATTAATTGAATATTTTAATGTTCACGGTAGTTCAAGAACATTATACCATGTTGAACAATAATTAGAGGTAGGAGGGGTGAAATGGTAGCCGGGCGGGGATTCGAACCCCGGTCACGGGGGTTCCTCCCGCCGAATGGCGGACCAAAGCCCCGCATCCTTGACCGCTAGACGACCCGGCTATTTCTAGTGCCTCCATAGTCTCTAGATTTTATCTGGGGTTTTTAATTCTTAGTGGCAGTGAAGAACAATTACGTTTATAAACACAGACAGGGTAATGCTTAATATCTTGCTCTTCTGAAGGTTTTTAACGATTATGGAAAAGTTTAAAAAGGCATATAATAAGGTAAGACTAGTTGAACATCCCGGGTGATCGTTTTGGAATATTTTCCAGAAGAACCTCCTGCATCCTCCGAGTGCCCGGAGGATAAAATAATATATGATCCAGAGCGTGGTGAGTACATCTGTCTGCTTACCGGCGAAGTCATTGAGGAAAGAGTGATCGATGAGAGACCCGAATGGAGAGCGTTTACGCCCGAGGAGAGGGAAAGAAGAAGCAGGATCGGTGGTCCACTTACAAGTACGGTTCATGACCGAGGCCTAGCCACAGCTATAGATTATACAAACAAGGATGCAACAGGTAAGAGGTTAGAATTATCAAAGAGGCTCAAGATGCAAAAACTACGTAAGTGGCAGGCAAGATCACGTATTCAAAGCAGCATTGAACGAAACCTTGCTCAGGCAATGAATGAACTGGACAAATTATCTGATCACTTGAATCTGCCTAAGAATGTCAGGGAAGAAGCAGCCAGAATATATCGTAGAGCCGTCGAAAAAGGACTTGTAAGAGGTAGAAGTATTGAGAGCGTGATCGCTGCTGCAATATATGCTGCCTGCAGGGAATTAAAAGTACCACGTACACTTGACGAAATAGCCAGGCATACGAAGAGCAACAGGAAGGATATCGCTAGATGCTATAGATTGTTACTTAAAGAACTAGACATTAAGGTTCAAACAAGCGACCCTATAGACTTTGTGCCAAGAATAGCTCATGCATTGGGATTAAGTGGTGCAGTGATGAAGAAATCGGCCGAGATCCTACATAAGGCTCGAGAACTGGGTGTTACAGCAGGTAAGGATCCTGCAGGCCTAGCCGCGGCCGCGGTATATATTGCCGCGCTTCTCCTTGGGGAGCGTAGAACACAGAAAGAAATAGCTCATGTAGCCGGCGTGACCGAGGTAACTGTTAGGAATAGGTATAAGGAGTTGGCGAAGGAACTAGGTATAGAGCTTCCTTCTCAATAAAAACCATCTTTTTAGTCTCTCTATCTTCTTGACCAGCATCAGTCTACTATTATCACGTTTTCTGGCGGGTACCCTAGTTCGTCGATGAGTATCTGTTTTACTCTATGGCGATGATCTCCTTGTAGCTCTATTTTGCCGTCTTTTACTGTTCCGCCGGTCGCAAGTCTTGACTTAAGCTTCTTGGCGAGCCTCTTTAAGTTATCAGGGCTATCTACTAGCCCCTCGATTATTGTTACTTCTTTGCCGAACTTTCTCCTGTCTAGCCTTATCTTGATAACTTGTTGTTCACGTATTAATTGCTCACATATTTCTGGTGGTAGCCCGCCACAAATTGAAGATAGATCGGAACTCATCTTCCTTTCCAACCTGAGTATCTTGTTCCAGGCCTAGGTCTTGTATTGATGGTTTAACCTTATAAAACTTATATGGGTGCTAACAAGTAGTACCTATACGCAAGAGGTGGTGTATGAATGGTTAGATACAAGTGCGGTAGGTGCGGATACGAGTTCGACGAGGAACAACTCCGCCTTCTTCCAGGAATAAGATGCCCTAATTGCGGATATGAAATAATATACAAAGTTGCTGCAAACTTCAGGCTGGTTAAGGCTATTTAATCGCTATCCTTGCCTTAAAACCGTCGTTATTTCTACAAGTAGTTTCGCGGCTAGTAAACTGGTGATATCGTTTATATCCTCGAGAGGATTAACTTCAACGATATCACCAGCCACTAGTTTGCCGTGGGCATGGATAAGTCTCAATAGTTCAATAACATTGATAGGATTTAGGCCCATAGGCTCTGGGTTGGAGACGCCGGGCGCGAATCCAGGATCTATTCCATCCATATCTATGCTGAGATAGATCCTCTTTCCTTTTATCAGTTTAACAAGTCCTTTTCCATGGTCTCTATCTATGTCGGATGGCATGTAAATCTTGATCATATCCTTGCGTGCTTCAGCATATTGATATTCTTCAGGCGATATTGCCCGGGCGCCCACGTATATTATAGGTATCCTTGTCTTCTCGGTTATTCTCCGCATAACTGTAGCGTGACTATACTTGTTGCCGAGGTACTGGTCTCTCTGATCAAGATGAGCGTCAATAACAACTATCAGATCTATTTCATCACTTATGGCTTCAACGATAGGCAAAGTAATCAGGTGCTCTCCGCCCAGAACTATGAAGTTCTCGGAATAATCTTCTCTAACTCCTTTTACAACTTTCTTTATTCTAGTTAAAGACTCCATCACGTCGCCCGGCGGTAGAGCGATGTCCCCCAGGTCATTAAATAATACTATATCCTCTACAGGTTTTGATATGATCATCGAGAAAAACTCCAAATTACATATTGCGTCTCTGATGCTTTTTGGGCCGAATCTCGTACCTGGTTTATAGCTCGTTGTCCAATCCATGGGAGCACCAAGTATTATGAGGCCTTCTTCCTCTTCGTTGCATGGTATTTTTGGATTACCTGTTAAGAGATGCATCCATGCAACCAAGGTGTTATCGCCGCGCACAAAGCATTTATGACCAGGCGCCAAAATATCTAGGACAATACGAGCTGATATATATTTGGGCTGGAAGCAATGACTACTAATAATGACAAGTACGAGGCACTCATTAAGATCGCGAAGAAGAGAGGAATTTTCTGGCCAGCTTTCGAGATATATGGTGGTGTGGCAGGATTCTACGAGTATGGGCCCGTTGGTGTCCTGATAAAAAGACGTATAATTGATGAATGGTTGAGACAAGTAGTTTATGGGCGTGATGGCCTAGTAGTAGAGGTTGATACACCAATAATAACGCCGCGAATAGTTCTGAAGGCAAGCGGTCACGAAGACAACTTTACTGATCCTGTTACAGAGTGCTTGAAATGTGGTAGGACGTTCAGAGCAGATCATCTGATCGAGGAGAAACTCGGGATAAGCGCTGAAGGGTTGCCACTAGATAAGATGGCCGAGATAATCCGTCAGAACAATATACGGTGCCCGGTCTGCGGAGGCGAGCTAACTCCGCCCAAACCAGCTCTCCTGCTTTTCAAGACCGAGATAGGACCGTATAAGGGCTCTCCAGCGTATCTAAGGCCTGAAACAGCCCAGGGAATGTTTGTATCATTTAAGAACGTGTTCAACTCCATGAGAAACAAGCTTCCCTTAGGTATAGCCCAGGTCGGAAGAGTGGGAAGAAACGAGATATCGCCGAGGCAGGGATTGATCAGGCTTAGAGAATTTACTATTATAGAGCTAGAATTCTTCTTTGACCCAGAAAAACAGGAGGAAGAAATCAGCAGGTACATGGATGAGGAACTATTGGACGAGAAAATGAACGTCATAACGGCCGATATGAAGCTCAACAATATCAAAGAACCCAGAAAATATAGCGCCCTGGAACTGATCGAGAAAGGAATAGTTAAGACCCCATGGATGGCCTACTGGATGGCTGTCGGAAACAAGTTCTTGAGAAGCCTAGGAATACCAGCTGACAAGATACGGTTTGATGAGAAATTACCTGAAGAAAGAGCACATTATAGCGAACAAACATTTGATCAAGAAGTCCTGACTGAAAAATACGGATGGGTCGAAGTAGCTGGATATAGTTATAGAACAACATACGATTTAAGTAGACATATGAAGTATTCTGGTGCAGATCTAACGGCTTTCCGCAGATACGATAAACCACGTGAGAAAGAAGTTATCAAAATAAAGCCTAACCCGGCAGAAATAAGAAAAAGGTTTGCCAATAAATTCTCCGAAATAATGAGAGCGCTCGCATCAGTTCCTCAGGAAGAACTTGTCAATAAAATAGTTAAACAAGGATACATAGAAGTAAATGGTATGAGATTAGACAAAGAATTGTTCTTCATAAGGCGTGAAAAGATCAAAGTACACGGCGAAAAATTTGTGCCCCACGTCGTCGAGCCATCGTTCGGCCTCGAAAGAATATTCTACGTGGTGCTCGAGAACTCCCTAAAAATATCGAATGAAAGAACATACTTGGCCCTAAAACCTAGGATCGCAC
>JALWQP010000173.1 GCA_027083045.1 Desulfurococcales archaeon | reverse complement strand
TAATGTCGATGGTATGATATCCGATAATGCTTTACGAGAAAACCATTCGAGAAGAGCATTGATCTTGCCCTTATATAGGGCTATGCCTGGCTGGCTCTCCGGGTGTCTGTACTCCGATACATATTCTTCAGCATATGCAAGGGCTTCCTCAAACAAGTCTTTCGGATCACGGCTTGTGTCTAGTCTGAGGACAAGTGCTCCATTACCTCTTGTCTTCCATGGCACGCCGGGATTCAACCTAATTAGGTTTGGGTAATCAATAAGCTTTACTTTCGGATCATGCAACCATTTCCCGAGTAGCCTGTATATAAAATGAGTTGTGCATCCGCCACGGGGCGAGTCTATATCGTCGACGCCTAGATGTATGATCACATGTATCACTCCTTAGCTAATAGACATTTAGCTCCAGCAACGATTATTGGTAGGAATACGGTGGCGTCACCATATACTACGACCTGTTTTCCGGATGGTTTTATCTTGTTCCAACTAATTGCTTCGCGTGGTTGTGCACCGCTGAGACTCCCATCATATTCTACAGCAGTAGTAATATATACCGCATAATCAAGACCATCCTTGAACTGTGCCCACCATATAGTATGATGCTTACTTATACCTCCACCAATTATCAGGCCTCCAAGCTTCTTGGACTCGAAAACCATGTCCAGTATCTTCCTCTCATCGCTTAGCAGATCTAGCTTTAATCCCGTGAAGGGCTGGTTAAAGACAAGCTGTGAACCAAAAGCACCATCCACAATACCGGGTACGAAGACAGGGATCTTTTTAGCAGCTGCGGCAGCCAATATGCTGTAAGGATCCTTTATCCTTTTACCGGCTTCATAAAGCAATTCGCTCGGACTCCATTCCTTCTTATCCTTAAGTATTTCGTCGAGGAGATTCTTCGCGAACTTCTCGATCGGTAAGCCATAATTTTCCATTGGTATGAACACGTTTCCGAGCCTATGTATTTCTAAGACCCGAAGCATAGAGTCGTCGGTCAGCCAGTCTCCTTTATAGTACTTATAGCCTAATCCCCTAGCTATATCGTGGTCGATTGTGCCACAAGTTGTTATAATAGCGTTCGCAAACCCCTCCCTGATAAGTTGGGCCAATACTCCTCTAAGCCCTGTCGAGACTAGATTGCCCGTGAACGCTAGTATCCTAGTAGCGTCTCTGTCTCTCCACATTTCTGCTAGTATTTTCGCTGCAGCATAAACGTGTCCAGCCATGAACCCATGTGATTTACCAAATGCTTCGACTAGTTTACAGACACTCATATCTTCTCTAATGAAGTAGTCCTCAACAGGTTCTTTCAATAATATTTTTCTCGCGTCCTTCAAAACAGGTGTATCATCTACATCCGACACGGTAATATCACCATTACGGGTTATAAGGAGATTATGCAACTATAACTGTTTTTCACAAAATCAGTAACTATGCTATGGAGTGTATTTCTTGACCTTTATTGGTTGTACACCGAGATAGTCGATAACCATGTGTATGTCTTTCAGGAAATTATTTAGTTCATATATGCTCATTATCACAACATCATCATATGCTCTGATCTTGGGCCTAGTAAGTGTAATGACTAGCGGAATCATTGTTTTGGTATATTTGAAAAACTTCCATTTGCTGATCGCCCACATAATATGATCAGCAAGTCTGAGGGCTCTCGCCTTATGTTTGCTTGCAATTTCCTTGAGAGCCGATGGGGAGACACCTCTTGTCCAGTGCTTACAATCAATAATGATGCATCTCCTCGCACCCACATCAATTCCCACTACATCTATCTCTAGCCTCACGGGCCTAGTTAGCCGGAAATTATTCCTAACAATGTAGCCGTGGCCCGACAGTATCTCTTTGGAGAATAGCTCGAAGTCATGCCAGTCAAGATAAGGAACTATACGTTTATAATAAACGCCTCTTCTTATCCCATAGATCGCAGCTTCTATGGGTGCCTCAACGACGACTCTATCATTATTGTCTACGACTCTGATCCCGGGTATAGATGAGCATAGTTCTAATATTGTCTCGCGGGAAATACCGGTTATCCTACTGAGCTCATTGATGCTTATCTCTCTGTGTTTGAGCAGTGTTTCTAGGAGGCTGGATAGTAGAAACATTAAGGGTACACCATGCTCGGTATTCCTGTTTTTCACGCACTATAGTTGTTGTATTGTCATGAAAAACTATTAGATTTACATGTTAGAGTATTATATTGTGATATTAGCGATTATTTGGTGGTGTATATGGCGAGAATAGTCTATCCAGAAGCAAAATACATCAAGAGCATTATCGATGTTCTCGCGAAACTAGCCGATGAAGTAGCCTTTCAGCTAACACCCGATGGCTTAAGGGTGAAGGCTTTAGACCCAGCGAGAGTTGCTCTCATCGACATCGATCTGCCCTCAACAGCTTTCCTCGAATACGACGTTCCGGAGGACACCATGGCGGGTATATCAACAGCCAACTTAGCAAAGTTGCTAAAGAAGATAAAGAAAGGAGATAAGTTCGTAATGGAGGTAACAGAAGACACTATTACGATAACCGTGGAGTCTATATCTAGGCGAAAATACCGGTTCAGAAACATGGAGGTGCCAGTACCTGACATCCCTGAGGCAAAACTAGAATTCAATGTCGAGGCCCAGCTCCTCGTCGATGTCATTAAACATGCGATCAAGGACGCAGAGGCAGTTGGCGACACATTAGAAATAGAGGCGCCCGACGAAGATAGTCTCTACCTAAGAGGTGTGGGTACCACGACAACGGAGACAAAACTGACCCGCGACATGGCGGCACTAATAGATCTCATTGTGAAAGAGCCTAGCAAATCAGCATATCAGCTAGAATATCTCAAGCACGTGGTTAACTTGACGAGAATAGCAGAAATTGTCGTGCTGAGATTCTCTAGTGATATGCCTCTCGAAATGGAGTTTAGTCTCGCTGAGGGCAGGGTTAAATACCTGTTAGCGCCCAAGGCGATCTAGCTGGTATGTAGCGTTGTGCTTTTAACAACTAATCTGGTGCTACACTGATTTGATACCCTCTAGAAAAACTGATTATGCATCACATATTATTTTCCGGATAAGTCACCTAGCTAAGGAAATAAAGAAATACGGAGGGCGCTTTGTAGTTCTTAATGATATTGCGACAGCGCTTTACGGATTAGTTAAACCTGTATCAGAGATACGGATACTTGTTGATGGCATAGAAGATGAAAGACTAGCGGATATTGTTGTTAACGGGCTTGGAATGACTGGCTATAAAGATGATATATTTAGAAGTTTAAAGATAATCAACAAAGCTGTTCTTAATCCATTATTCATTCCGATAACCATTGTAGAAAAGCCAAGGAAACCTGTAGATAGAGCGATTCTTGAAGAACCTATAGAGTTTGTTGATAATGAGGTAGGGATGAATCTTCCTAGAATAGAATACCTGATAGCTAAGCTCCTGGGCATTGGAGAGTATCCATATATTGTTGATGCGACCGCTCTTCTACTCGCCCATATTGACGTGATAAATACGAATACCCTCATGAATTACGCAGATCTATCTCCTATCATGGACTTGTTACGTAATATTAGAGAATTCACCAGTATTTTCCCAGAGCTTAATAAGCATCAGAATAAAATAAGTGATCTAATGGAAAAAATAAAAAGACTCCTACAAAACCATTTCTAGATGAAAAATGATCATGGTGATGCCTATGCCGCAAGAGAGCATATTTGCTCAGCTAAAACCACTCTCACCAGGACAAAGGGAGATAGTTGAAGCTTTCAGGAATAAGAACTATGAAATAATAGGTATATTCGGACCTACAGGGTCAGGTAAGAGCTTGTTTAGTGTACTCTATAGTATAGACGCGGTTCTTCGTGGAGAATACAATAGATTCATACTCTCCCGCCCCATAGTCGATGTAGTCACGGGGAAAGAGTTAACGGCAGCGGATATAGGCGAACTATACTATGATATCGCCATTAGTTACCTCAAAGACATTCTGCATGGATTCGTGGACTGGGGTATAGTCAAGAACATGCTCGAGACAGGGAAGATCATTGTCGCGGACACTCATTATCTGAGGGGAAGAACATTTGATAACGCAATAATATTTCTGGACGATGCACAGAGCATACCCCCTGAAAGCGCTGTCGAGATAATGATGAGAATAGGCAGGAACAGCAGATTCATCACTGCTGGCGATCCCGTATTCCAGAAGACCAGTAGCCGAGACGGCGCAAACCTGCTCAGAGAAATCCTGCTGAGCGAAGACACCGCCAAAGTCATTGATTTAGGGCTGAAAGACATAGTGAGGCCGGGAGCACGCCGTGGCATAAGGCTACTCCTAGAGATCAGAATGAGAAGGCGTGAGCTAACGGAGATAGAAAAACGAATCATGGACTCTGCCAAGATTCATGCGCCTGATGCTGATGTTATAACGGTTGCAGAATTCGTCGATGAGAAGAGAAAATTCAATATAGAATCGGAGAACGCACCGGACGCCATAATAGTTGTTAAAGAAGGGCATCTAGGACGAATAATTGGTAGAGGAGGAGAGAGAATAGAGGCTATAGAGGCGGATACCGGGCTTAAGATAAGAGCGGTGGAACTATCCCTCGACTTCAAGCCATTAATAAGAGCACTACACCCGGTAGGATGGATACACAGGCACATCATAGACGTTGATTTTGCAGGCCCGAATCTAGCAGTTAAAGTAGAGTCCGAGGGATTCGGAGCATTTGTTGGGCAGAGAGGCTTCTACGTGAAATACCTCGATGCCGTAATGAATAAGATACTCGGTGTAGGCGTGAAAGCTATAGAAGTAGAAACTGGTGCAAGGCAGAGGAAAAGAAAGAAGTAATTATTTTTCAATAAATACGTCGACAGCAATCTGGTAAGTCCTGGGCTTTACCGTCCTAACTTTCCTAATAGTTCCAAAACCGTATTTCTTTACAAGCTCACTGAGAGCATCCGCAACCATGTTCTTTGCCTTCTCGTAGGGATTCTCGCCCTTATCAGCCTCGATGTGTAAATAAACATGAACCCATCCACAATTACGAATAGCCATTATGGCATATCTTAAATAATCTAGTGCTAGCTCCGGATAAGGCATTAAAACCCTGTCACTGGAGCTTTGAAGCTTCTCCATAATTACTTGGGCTGCATCGCCCAGGATCGGCTCTACAATACCTTCTACCTTGTTTAGCCTCACATTTTCAACCATAAATCTGTACGCGTCGGGATTGACGTCTATACTGTACACTTTTCTAGGCCTTGAAAGCTTAGCCGCTATAATGCTGAAAAAACCTGCCCCGGCAAACATATTTGTAATTACTTCGCCGGGCCTGACTAAACGCGCTATTCTACGGTGTTCATAGTTAAGTGTTGGTGAGACGTAGACCCTAGTAATGTCGACTTTGAAGAGGCATCCGTGCTCTCTGTAAATAGTCTCACTCCTCTTCTCCCCTGCTAGGTGGACATAAGGTCTCAGCCTATAAGGTCCGGAAACTCCCGGTAGCCCTCCCCACACACTTCTAATATACTTGAACTCTTCTAGTATTCGCTCAGCCAATGGTTTTAGTTCCTCAGGCTCTAACTCAAAAGGAATTCTTATGACGGCGATGTCGCCGATAATCTCTATTCTCCCCCAGATAAGTGAAGCCTTATCCTCTCCTAGAATTTCCCTAGCTATTTTCTTAAGGAACCTCCCACGGGTCAAGGACTCATTACCTCTCTATTGTTAGGTTTACTGTAGGAACTATTGCTAATCCTGCCGCCACGTCTAAATCCAAGAGGGAAGAGTCCTCATATGCATGCGATTCTAAATAGAGGAACAAGTTGTCTATATAGACCATAAACTTCTTTCCCGAATCACACTTGATCCTCCAATACCTCTTAGCATCGGTAGCACATTTCGTTTTTGCTTCATTCAAAACATTATCTCTATCGGGTAGGTTTCCCTGCTTTAGGGACTCGAGTATTCTTGTTGCTCTCGAGATAGAGTACTCGTACATATCGAGGATGGTATAGTCTGCTATTCTCAGGTGAAGCTTCCAGTCCTTGTTATCAAGATCTTTACATACATATATCGATTCAACAGCATGTTTTTCAAGAACGGAGAGGTGTTTCGGTGAAAGAAGGAGTAATGGGGAAATATAGATTGAAGAAAACACTAACGCTTCTCCCAGTATCTCCGAGCCCAGAAACTTTCCTAGCTTCTTGGATAGCCTCTCTAGAACTTTGACCGGATAGTATAGGAAGCGGAAGGGTTTTCCATCGATCTTATCCTTAAAATAGTCTTTCCCAGCTTCCAGTAGACTTGGCGGTACACCGATATTTCGGTATCGGAACCTCTTAGTCAACCAGTTGATCCTATCCATGGCAATTGGATCGCCGGGCTCAAATGCCACGACTCCCCTGAGATTCTTAACTATCATTGCATATCTATAGAACAAAGCTAGCCACCTTTTTTCGATTTATAATATTCGCAATAATCCCTGATAGGGCATTCGCCACACTTTGGCGCCCTGGCCTTACATGTCCGCCGCCCATGTGTTATGAGGAGAAGATGAGCGTAGAGATACTGATCTTGCGGGAGATTCTTCATCCACCAGCCCGAGATAGCCTTATAGCTTTTTGACCTAACTACTCCTAGTCTCAACGATATTCTCCGTATATGAGTGTCTACAGCAAATACTGGTTTTCCGAAATATTGATTGAGGATCACATCGGCCGACTTGATCCCGATTCCCGGTAAGCTCATCAATAGGTCTCTGGCCTTCTCAGGATCGAATGCTTTTATTTTATCGATCAACTCCTCAGTGAAATTTTCCTTGCAGAATAGATTGGCGAGGGCAAGTATGTTCTTGGCTCTTTGCTTATACATTCCTGCAGGCTTTATTAATTCTTCGATCTGCTCCAGAGAAGCCTCCTTAATTATACAGGGATCTAGGGGATCCCCAAATGCATTCCTAAGATTATGTAAGGCTCTTATAGCGTTCTTATCGCTCGTGTTCTGGCTCAGGAGGACACCTATAAGCATGTCGAATAACGGTCTTCCTTTAACCTTGTTTACAATGAATTCCTCTGGGTTGATCCTATATTTTCTTGATAAAAGATCTATTATTTCCTCTGCTCTATCCAAAGAATGTTCACCAGTATTATGGGTATATTCTCCCCCTGAACCTCGGGAATGGGATCGCATCACGGATATGGTCGAGACCCGCTATCCACATGACTAGTCTCTCGATGCCTAGGCCGAACCCGCTGTGGGGTACACTCCCATACTTCCTCAGATCTAGGTACCACGTATAGTCCTCTGGGTTGAGCCCCTGTTCCTTGATCCTCTCTAGAAGCTTGTTGTAATCATCTTCACGCTCGCTACCACCGATTATTTCGCCATATCCCTCGGGAGCCAATAGGTCAAATCCAAGCACTGTTCTTGGATCATCTGGGGTTAGCTTCATATAGAAGCTCTTGATATCCTTAGGGAAATGCGTTACGAAGAATGGTCTATCAAATTCTTGTGTTAATATCCTTTCCTCATCGGCACCTAGATCCTCACCCCACTCGATATTCACGCCCTTACGTTGAAGAATATCGATAGCTTCATCGTATTTTATCCTGGGATAAGGAATCTCTACTGCTCTTTTCAGAGCATTTATGTCGCGTCCCAGAAACTCTAGCTGGGCTCTACACTTCTCTAATATTTTCTCCACGATATAGGATACTAGCTCCTCCGCAACACGCATCATGTCCTCCATGTTATACCATGCAGCCTCTGCTTCGAGGTGCCAGTACTCGGCCAGGTGGCGCCTAGTACGGGATTTCTCGGCGCGGAAGCTTGGCGTTAAGCTCCATACTTTCTCCAGGGAGAATATAAGTGCTTCAAGGTAGAGCTGGGCGCTCTGGCTTAGATACGCTTTTTTCTCGAAGTACTTGACAGGAAATAGCGTTGCTCCACCCTCGACAGCCGAAGCTGTCAGTATCGGCGGTGTAACCTCCCACCAGTCGTTCTCTATGAAGTAGTCACGGCCAGCTTTGAGTACGTGGTGCTTTATCTTCATGATCTCTGTTAGTCTCCTGCTCCTGATCCAGAGGTGTCTATTGTCGAGCAAGTACTCGATTCCTTCGCCGCCCTTTATCGGGAAATCCCTACTATACCCTACGATATCGATCTCTTCCACGTGGACTTCGTAGCCCGTAGGCGCCCTCGGTTGTTTAACTACTTTGCCCTTAAGCACTATGCTTGCTTCTAGTCCTATGTCCTTGAACTCCTTTACTTTCTCTTCGCCTACATCACGTTTATCGGCAACTACTTGTATGATCCCAGAACTGTCCCTGAGAACTATGAATGCTTTTCCGCCTACAACTCTCCTCCTGTATATCCATCCACGTAGACACACGGTCTTCCCAACGTATTTGTCAGAGCTAACCTCTGAGGCTTTACTCCATTCTGTACAAGTGATCGGCACTATCACTTACACCTCAAGATTATTGTAACTGGTTTTATTGTGGAATAGAATATGTGTTTATATCGCATATAGGTTTTTCAGACCATTAGTAAGGAAATAGTAGTGTATAACCACATATGGTTATGGTAATGGTCTAGCCATTACATATGCATCTTCGCCATCGAGGTAATATCTATAAGCGATCTTAACCACTATGTATCCTAGTTTCTCATAGAGATTAATAGCAGGCTTATTAGTTACTCTGACTTCAAGATATGTTTCTTCACAACCATAAGACTCATAGAGACCCTTCAATGCGTAAGCCATGAGAGCATATCCCAGACCTCTCCTTCTATGTCCATCCATAACAGCTATACTAACAATGTGACCGCTCTTCACCATGAAGTGTCTAAAGAACCCCGGTTTTCTCTCGACGCGGCACATGATGTAGCCGACGACAATACCATCAGGAGATTCCGCAACATAGAATGCATCCTTGTACCTTTCCCATAAGTCGTGGAAGAAGTAGGGAGGATAGTTTTCTGGGAGAGAAAGCCTATTTATCTCCATTACTCTCCCAAGATCTTTTTCCTCAGCCCTTCTTATCCTGTATCCTGGACCTTTCTCCTTAAGCATGATGTTGGCCAGTCTATATATATCGTCGACGCTGGGTAGATCGTTAGGAGGCCTGGGTTTCCTAAATACCAATCAGTATCACCGCAATGTAAGCCCTTAAGCAGCATCCGATTAAACATATGTGCTGGAAAGAGTTAAAACACCTGCTCTTCAAGGCAATACTAAATACTCGTCGTGAAAGATACTAATGTGTTAGGTGAAAGTAGTGGAAAAAATTTCCCGCAAATATATTTTCTCGGGGCTGAGAGACAAGAAGATAATTGTAGGGCTAACTGCGAGCTCCGCAATATATAGGTCGATTGATCTTGCCCGCGAGCTCATAAGACATGGAGCAGAAGTAGTTTTCACGGCGACTGAGGAGACAAGGAAATTTATCGGTGAGACTCTCCTAGAGTGGGCCGTGGGCTCCAAACCGATCTATGAAGCCACCGGGAGAGCAGAGCACATCGAGCTGGCAGAATGGGCTGACGCGATGCTGGTTGCCCCGGCTACACTGGCAACCATGTCGAGAATAGCATATGGGATCACAGAAGATATAGTTAGCTTGACTGCAACGACTATGCTAGGCTCCGGCAAGAAACTCATAGTAGTGCCGACAATGAATGCCAAACTATACAATTCACCACAGTACCAGAGAACCGCAGAAACACTCAAATCACTGGGTGTCTTCGTAACACCACCCTATATATCTGAAGGAAAAGTCAAGTTTCCACCTCTCAGGGACCTTATTCATCTCGTAGATGCTCTGATTAATAGAGGAAGAGATCTAGAGGGAATTAATGCCTTAATTACAGGTGGGGCGACGAGAGAATACATAGATCCTGTCAGGATAATAAGTAATCCAAGCAGTGGTTTAATGGGGGTTCTACTAGCCCTTGAAATGGGAGCCCGTGGAGCATTTGTCGACCTAGTACTAGGAGTCTCGTCTCATCCCCCACCCTACTATGTAGCTGTTCATAGATGTGAAACAACTATTGAGATGATAAATGTTGTCAAGAAGCTGAGCCAAAATAAAAGATATGATGTAGCAGTCTTTGCGGCAGCGCCCAGTGATTTCAAACCCTTGATCAAGACTAGGGATAAAATAGACACCCATGGCATTAGCGTGTTAAATCTGAGAATAAAGGTCAACCCCAAGGTAGTCAATGCGATCCCGCGCACAAAGAGACCCCAAGTCAAGATAATATTCGCGGCTGAGACAGTTTCTGATGAAGCAACACTGATCGAGAAAGCCGTGAGGAAGCTCAACATCTATGATGCGGATATGGTGGTGGCAAACATTGTTGGAAAAGGATTACCGGAATTC
>JALWQP010000172.1 GCA_027083045.1 Desulfurococcales archaeon | reverse complement strand
CTCTAAGAGTAAAAAGAGGAGCATATTGTGCGGCTCTTTTTTCAGCTTCAAAAATAATTTGGGTTAAAGTTGCTGCTGTAATATCGTTTTTGGTTTTATTGTCTATAACCATTACTTCTCACCTAGACCCATGAGTATCTTGTTTCTTTCATCGAGAAAACCATGTATTTTCTTGGCCAAATCATTCATTCCTACTAGATCCTTGGGGTCGGGAACCTGGCCGGCCGTGGCCTTCTCCGCTATGTTGGAGGCTATCTCGGATAATTGCTCGGCGAGACCAATTATCTCCGCATCTATGGATCTAAGCTTCTCCAGGTCTGCTTCCTCTATTTTCACAATATAGCAGTGCGGCTGGTATCCATGGGGTGCCCATCTGATCTTGTCGGTGAGGAGCCTAAGTCTTCTTAGCAGGTTGTCTAGGGCTACTGCTTTGTCATAGCTTATGTCTACGAGACTGGCCTGGGCGTCCTCTATATATTTTATGGTGTTTTCGAGGACTGAGACAATATATGATCTTATTATCCTGTCGTCTTCACGTATTTTCTCCCTTTTCCTATAGCCTGAAAAGCCAGGGATCCTATCTAGGATTTTCTCGAGCAGAGCTGATTTTTTCGTCAAAACCTGTTTCCCCGATAATTTGGGCTTGTATTTTTACTGGTTTCTTCAGGTATTTGTATTTTTACTTGGCACATGTGAATCTATGTTGTTAGTAGTGCTAACCAGGAGCGTTTTTCTCCTTACTGCCCTTTAAAAATAGGATCGAAATGATAGCGAGACCCATGAAAGCTGAGCCAAGATAAAACGGTGCAGAAATAGAAACAAAACTATAGATTGTGCTTCCTAAGGCTGGCACTGGTACTGATAATATGGTTCTCGCAGCATCAATACTGCTTCTCATGATACCTGCTTTCTCGGGACCCATGAGTAGCGTTGTTATGGTATTGTACCCGTTTATCCAGAAAGCCAAACTTACCCCCATTGTTATCGATGCAATATAAGCCAGTACGGGCGTGTGCTGTGCTAAAAGTATTGCTGTTACTATGCCTAGCATTTCGTTAAGAGCAAGGACTTTTCTCGGCCCCATCCTGTCAGTCAGGTATCCGGAGGGATACGAGGATGCAAGCATTGATGCCGAGAATATACTGTTATAGAGGCCCACACCCATATCGTCCAGTCCTACGGTTTTCTTGAGATAAGCGTTGAGCATTGGGAACCATAGGCGCCAGCCATAGATATCGAAGAACGAGAAAAGGGAGAGATAAGGGTATTGCTTCAGTATCCAGTAAACATTCTTGTATGTTTCAAATAAGCTTCTGATTTCGACCTTCCTCTTCCTGATCTCTACCTGCCTTGCCGTCAGGCAGTATATGAGGGCGCCTGCAAGCGGGAATACAGACATTAAGGCCATGGCGCCCCTATATCCTATGGCATAAGCGATCGTGACGGCTATGAATGGAGTGATTATTCTCGCTATGTTAAAGCCAGCCGTGAATACAGCGTATGTCCTGCCTAGGCTTCCAGATTGTACTATTCTGCCGACCAGAGATATTCTAGCCGGTTGCCACATCATTAGTGATAATGAGTTCAGAATGTAGACGAGTATGAATGAAAGATATGACGAGGATAGACCTGGGATTAAGAGGCTTAGAGCGAGTATTATTCCTGATAGAGTGCCTATTGTTACTGGGTGTCCTGCGTCTACCATATGCCCTATGAAGGGTAAGAATACAGCGGTGGCGACTGTGGCATAGGTTGCGAGTGGGCCTAGGTCTGCTACCTTGTATCCTATGCTGACGAGATATAGCGGTAGGAGTACCTGGAATGAGGAGAAAGCTATTCCTCGGAAAGCCGTGTATATCGCTATTCCCGCTAAGGTCTTCCTAGTTTTATTCATTGATTTTCTCCCGAAATAACGCCGTTATAAGTCAATGTATCCTAATGGCAATATAGTCATTAAAAATGATGCGCGGCAACTATTTCCCGCCTAGAAAATACTTATTCGATAAGGTCTTTCATGAACCTGTAGAGTTTCCCGGTATTCGTCTCAATATCGTCGCGGTAAGTATCTATCACGAGATCCGGATTTTCCGGCTCCTCGAATGGGTCACTTATCCCGGTGAAATGCTTGATCTCTCCCCTCAAGGCCTTCTTATATAGGCCCTTGGGATCCCTGCGTATACACTCTTCTACCGGGCATTTAACATAGACTAGTTTGAAGGGCACTTCTTCTGAAATAATGTTCTTTATCATTTCTCTGACATCATTATATGGTGATACAAAACTACATAGAACTATGACGCCGTTGCGTGCTAGCAGTCTTGCAACCCACGCTATTCTATGGAGATGTATTCTCCTCTCCTCTCTGGTATAGCCTGCCCCTAGACTGATTGTTTTTCTCGCCCAGTCTCCATCAATAACTTCTACTCTGTAGCCCTCTCTCCTCAGCTTCTCGGCTACTCTCGTGGCGAGAGTAGTCTTACCGCTCCCCGGAAGACCTGTCAGCCAGACAACGATGCCTTTATCGAGACACTTGGGATTCTCTCCCAACGCGTACACCTCCATCGTCGGAACAGTTATTAATTAAGCTTAATTAATAAAAACTACGGACGCTCCCAATAGGGAGAGTGGACAATC
>JALWQP010000171.1 GCA_027083045.1 Desulfurococcales archaeon | reverse complement strand
TACATCCTCGTAATCGTCCTCAAGTATTCTTCTAGTTATTCTCCTCGGTGGCCTGGGCTTTATAGGTCTGGGCTTCTGCGTTGCTAATGAGTGTGTACTAAATGTTCTTTGGGTAGGAACGCCTCTTTTCTTCATCAGTCTGTTATAACACTGTGGGCAAACAGTCATTACTACTCCTTCGACCATAACAGTTCTACATAGTCGTTCATCAGGGATCTCTCTGCCACATAACTCGCAGTAGCAGGGCATTTTCTCATCCTCAGATAGTGATATTAGATACTATGGTTTTTAGGGGTAGATATAACCATTAGTACTTAGGGGTTGATGCTTATGAGCACTAATGAGCCTAAGGACACGTTAACAGGTAAGATGAGCACTGACGACTATATTAGGTTCTTGGAGTCGAAGCTGAGATGGCTGGAGGTCGAGAAGGAGAGACTAAAAATGCAGATAAAATATTATCAAACAGAGATAGAGAAACTATTATCTCCTCCACTCGTAGAGGCAATAGTGATCGATGTACTCGATGATGGAAGAGCTATTGTTAAAAGCACTACTGGGCCAAACCTGATTGTCAGTATCAGCGAAAAGATAGATAAGGAGAAGCTTCATCCAGGGATGCATGTCGCGTTAAACCAGAGGGGCTCAACGATCGTTGAAATACTTCCGGATTACGAAGACCCATACGTTAAATCCATGGAAGTAATCGAGAGGCCAGAGGTTTCATTCAGTGATATAGGCGGTCTTAAGAGCCAGATCCAAGAGCTCAGAGAAGTTGTAGAATTACCCTTGAAGAACCCAGACCTATTTAGAGAAGTCGGTATTGAGCCTCCGAAGGGAGTACTCCTCTATGGCCCGCCAGGATGTGGAAAAACACTTCTAGCAAAAGCTGTAGCTCATGAAGCTGGCGCAACGTTTATCAGTATCGTTGGGAGCGAGCTTGTTCAGAAATTCATAGGTGAGGGTGCAAGAATAGTAAGAGAAGTCTTTAGACTAGCTAGGAAGAAAGCCCCTGCAATAGTATTTATCGATGAAATAGACGCTATAGCTGCAAGAAGACTTGATATTGGAACTAGTGGTGAGAGAGAAGTCCAGAGAACCCTTATGCAGCTACTCGCAGAAATAGATGGGTTTAGGCCTCTTGATAATGTTAAGATAATAGCAGCTACTAATAGAATAGACATACTTGACCCAGCTATTCTGAGGCCTGGAAGGTTTGACCGGCTAATCGAGGTTCCACTACCAGACCTAAATGGTAGATACGAGATATTCAAAGTACACACACGTAGGATGAAGCTCAAAGACGTGGATCTGTACGAGTTAGCTCGCCGCACTGAAGGGGCTACGGGAGCCGAGATCAAGGCTATAGTTACTGAGGCCGGATATAATGCTATACGTGATGGACGCAAATATGTTACTATGACTGATTTCATTAAGGCTGTCGACAAGGTTATGTCTAAGAAATACATACGTGATAATAATATGAAGTATCTGGACAACGAGCGTGAGAAAAGATCGTTCTCACCGATATTCCAGTAGACCGGTGTTGGTTTTTGCTAGTTCGTCCCCCCACTCTTTCTGAACTTAAAGAGCTCAGAACAATAGCTAAACTACAGTTTAGAGGAATAACTGATAGTTTCATTCCTGAAAACATACGTCTTGTATTGAGTCCATCTACACATAAGATAAGGTATCTTATTTTAGATGGTAAACATTATTTGTCGGTGAGAGCAAGTGATTATAGATTCATACTTCATATACCTGCTGGGCTAACATTACATCAATTGTTGCCTCAGCCGCTCTGTAGGGTTTACGTTAATCATAAATATGCGGGCTTCATAGCTGATGGGGGAAACGTGTTTACCAAGCACATCGTATGGGCGGATCCCGATATAAGACCCGGCGATGAAGTTGTTGTAGTTGATTATGAGACAGGGGAAGTTATTGGTGTAGGGAAAGCCTCTAAGCCCGGATGGGAAATGATATATTATGGATGGGGGGAGGGAGTTAGGATTAGGGAGGGAATAAACGAGGTATAAAATCTTGGTAGCAAGGATAAAGGCCTTTATGTTTAAGGGGTTTAATCCATCAGAACTCAAGGACTCGATCTTCGTGACGGGTTATCAAGGCTTTGGAATGGTCGGATATCTAGCTAGTAGGCATATAGCTATGGAGCTGGGTCTTCGACGGATAGGCTTCATAATAACACAGCACATGCCTGAAGCAACATTCTATAAAAAAGGATATGGGCTCACCTATCCTTTCGAACTATATTATGGTGTTGTAAATAATAAGAAACTACTGGTACTCGTTAACCACGGCACACCCCATGTACGTGAAAGGACAAAATACGCCGAATATCTGGGCTCTTGGCTCAAAAGTGTAGGCATTAGTGAAGCCATACTTATAGGCGGGTTAGACCCTGCTGTAAGGGAGAAGGAAGATGAAAAATACCGATGGATCCCAATAGGAGACTGTAAGAGACGGCTGGACGCACCGTTGCTTGAAGAAAAACACGTTATAGGGCCTCTTGCCCTAACAATGCTATTCCTAGAGGCCAACGACATTCCAGGCATGGCTATATTTGCTTATACGGAGCTGTACCGCCCAGATCCTAGGGCTACTGCTGTTGCTGTTGATATTATCTCAGATATACTGGGGGTCAAAATAAAGACTGATCGCCTCCTGGAAGAAGCTAAGGTCATAGAGAGGATCGAGGAGAAGAAAAAAGAAATGCTCAAAGCTCTCGAGGGCGAAGTTGAGACTGAACGAGAGCACCCAATGTATGTCTAGTACATTTAATGCCGTGCCCTAAAAGAATCTCGCATATTGCTTCTGACAAGCTTTCAGACCAGGAATCCTCAACATAATATATTATTACCTCATTAATGCTCTTTCTAAATTCCCTGAGTTTTATTATTGTGTCAACAATCTCATTTGAGCTTTCGATAATGGTATAACGGTCGATGTTATCATTGTATTCATGTTGGAAGAATGGGTAAGTGTTGGAAAGGCTTGGTGGAAATACGCCTAGGAATGGATGATAAAATAGATATTCTTCATTAGGAATTATTTCTTTAACTAACTCGATGATGCTGCTATAAGGCTTCCTAATAGCTGGTACTAAGTAAATGGTATTTCCAAGGTCTAGCTTAGACAAGACGAATTTATATACGTTCTTTTTAATCGCTCTGAGTCTAGGATGATGCAAGCTATCGTAGTCGTTCATCATCATAGCGAAGGTATTAGGCTTTGTAAGAGGATTATATTTTTCGAGTAGCCTAACGTATTTCTTAACTATATTAAACGCTGATCTAAGCGATGGGTGAGCTTTGCTCTTATATTCAAGATACTCCCATAATCTACCCTCCTTTATATGTTCCTTGATTTTCCTAAGCTCCTCCATGAGGACATATAGATTATGAGTCGCTAATAATCTGATCTGCTCCTTCCTCTTTAGACTCTTTAGCTCTGCCAGTGTATACCTAGAACATACTGGGCAACTGCATGGAAGATATGTTAGCTCATCTAGTCGCCTCGTCCCTGTCTCAGTCATGTAGCGTCCATCTCGAGCATATAGTATGTAGCTCGCACTATCAAAAAGGTCTGCACCCAAAGCTACTAGAAAGGGCAGAATCATCGGGTGCCCGACGCCAAATACGTGGAGCGGTTTCTGAGGGGGTAAATGTAATCTTGCTAATGCGACAAGCTCTACTATGTCCGTATAATCATATCTTTCAAGAAGCACTGTAGGGGAACCTAATGCGTGGATGTGGTAGGGATACTTCCATGCGCGTAGGCTGGAGTAGAGCACGAGATCCCTATATGGTGCCCCCTGGATAGGGAGAACCCATAATTGGTCGGCATCCATTAATAGGGGTAAGGCCTCCGTTGCTCTATCAAAAGTCTCAAAGACGGCTCTACGTGCTTCTTCCCATGACATTTTAGTTCCCGTTGGCACATCAAGTATAACGCCGATGTCAACGCCGATCTGTTTCTCATACTCGATTATTGTCTTATTGTCTATTTCTATGTCTCCATAGACCAGTACTTGGTATCCTCCCGAGTCGGTCATGATTATTTTGTTCCATTTTAGCGTGTCGTGTATGTTCTTGGGTCTCCCTCTATTTCTTCTGTAGAAGAGGTATGCATTTGTAATGAAGGCGTTAAAACCCATTTTCTCGATTACATATAAGGGTACATCCTGACGAATAGGATCAATTACGGGAAAAAGGTAGGGTGTTTCTATTGTTCCGTTTTTTGTTTTTAGCTTTGCTATCCTTCCAGCTAGATCATATTCTTTTGGGTCATAGTATTCCAAATTACTTTCCCTTTAGAACCTTCTTTCTTTCCTCCATATACTTCTGGAAGAACTCATAGATGGTCTGTGCTAATGGGCCCGTGCCTTCAACACCTCTCTCTGTAACATTGTAGCGGCTCTGGATAATCACAGCTCTCGCTTCACGTATTATCTTGCTTAGATGCTCAGGTATACGCATGTTTCTCATGATAAACTCCTTGAAGTCTTCGGGCTCGAATAATGGTATTTCTGTTGTCAATATCTCCGAGACTCTCTCTCCCTTGATAAATACTTTAGGATACGTATTACCATTGTTATCGACAGCGTTTTCCAATAATAGGTTCAGACTCGGATGATCGAAACCAACTAATTTTCCCTCGTAATATCGTCCATCAGCAAGAATAACCTTGATCTTCTTGTCAATTAGGCCGGCGAGCTCAGCCGCTAATCGTCTGGAAGCATCGATTATGCCCATATCGTATCACCTTTAGGGAAAACTAATATCCGAGTAGGGATATATTGAAATTGCGCTTATAATGATATGCCCTACTTGGGGGTTATGGGATGCCGATATACAAATGTAGAATTGATAGTACTGAGCCGCTTAGGTTACCCGATGTTTATAGGGCCAAGCTTAGCTGTAATGATATATCAATGGAAGTAGAGCTTCATGAAAAGATAATGAAGTTACGACGAGGAACAGATGTTGAGGTATATGTTGATAAGAGTAAGGATAAGTGTCTGCAATATGATTTCTGTGGTCGAGCACATGTAGTCTCGATCAACAAATTCGAGGACTACTATCGCATAGTATTATCTATTGCAGGGCTTCTTGTTGTCATTAAGCTTCGTGAACAGCCTAGGGCACCGTTTAAAGTTATGAATGAAGTATATGTTGGTATTAGATGTATTTAAGTATAATACAAGAATACACTTTCTTAGTACAAAATTACTCCATTTCTGAATATGTATTTAAGCATATGTAGAATAATCCTTCTAAATCAGGGAGCCAATTATAAAGGGGTGGCATTGAAACACGAGGCTACTATATTGGTCGAACTGCTTAGGTACGATGATTCTACTGATGACAAGGTATTCGAAGAGCTTCTCGAGCTACAGCAGTATATAGCTCTCCGGACAGCCAAAAACAAGGATTTAGAATACTATATTGTATCTTATAGTAAGAGGAAAGGAAAGGATAAGGGCGTTGTAATAGTAATTCGAGGAATGCCTGAGATAGCATATAGAGAATCGGAACTACTAGTAGACTATATCAAGAGCAGATTTACCACGATCACTTGTAATCGTCTAAATAATTATGGCAAGACAGTAAAGTTAGAACTTCCTGTGTCGCAAAATTTTTTCTAAGGCTCTTTAGGAGAAGATACGATCAAATAAAGGGATTTGCTGTAGTTGATCTTATGCGGGCAAGTATTAGATACCCTACACAACTTATTAGTAGAAGTATTGAGAATCGCATGGGGAATAATGAAATAGTTCTAGGAAAGGCCCTGGGCTGTAAGCAGGAGCCACTTATTGTAATGCCGATTGATATACTATTTAGGCATATTCTCATAGTAGGAGCAACTGGTTCGGGCAAGACTAGGACAACGGCATTTATTATTAACTCATTACAACACGCCTATCCACACAAATATAGGATAATAATCCTGGACTGGCATGGCGAGTACAGATCACTTTTGAAGAAACATGTTTGTGTAGACCCTTATAATGCCCCCATTAATATCGTTGATATTAAAACATTATCATGGATAGAAACACTATACGATGTACTAGGGCTAACAGATCCCCAAGCATACGTTCTCCAGAAAATAATTGAAAAATCGAATATTGCTTCAAGTATCGATATCAGGAAACTATATAGACTAATCGAAGAAATGGATACCGAGAATGCTAAGTGGTTGAGAGAAGTAAAATACGCATTGTTAAGAAGACTCGCTCCGCTGGTATACGGTGATAATTATAGGCTCTTTGCAGGGACCAAAGACTTTCTCAAACTATTCAAGAATAGGACTACTTATGTTGTAGATCTAAGTATGATACGGGAGACTAGGATTAAGAGAATTTACGCTACATTCATTATTCGTTACGTTTTCGACTATGCTTTAAGGAGTAGTATGCACGACACTATACTTGTGATCGAAGAAGCACATAATCTTATGAAGAATAGTAGTTCTCTAGAAATAATTACACGTATGTTATCAGAGATACGTAAGTTCGGTGTTGGTGTTATAGTAGTGTCTCAGTCTCCCAGCGGACTTAGTGATGATATTATGAAGAACACTGCATCCAAGATAATTCACTCGATAAAATCATCCGTGGACTTAGAGATTATATCTAGATCGCTTGTGTTGGATAGAGAAATCATTGGTGTGATTCCTTATCTCGAACCGGGGGAAGCTGTTGTAACTCTTCCCAATTATAAAAAGCCGTTGTTGGTTAAAATAGGGGATTTACCCGAAAAACTTTGAGGATCTTACTCTTCTTCTCTCTCTTCACCGCTCTTTCCGGTCTCTTCGGGTTTTTCGACCTTACTTGCCGCAATAATGTCGTCGATTCTTAGAATTATTGTTGCAGCCTCTGTTCCTGCCTTTAGCGCGTTAGCTTTTATGCTTACTGGCTCGATTACGCCTAGCTCCATCATATTGGCAAGATCTCCTGTGAATACATTGACACCTGTCCACTTACCCTCTGGTGTTTCGTGAGCTGCCCTTAGCTTCATTATTATCTCAACTGGGTCTAGTCCAGCGTTCTCAGATAGCGCCATGACCAATCCTTCTAGTGCCTTTGCAAAAGCCTCAATTGCCAGCTGCTCCTTGCCTCCAACGGTCTTTGCGAATTTTCTGAGATGTTTTGCTAGCTCAGTCTCAACGGCTCCTCCCCCTGCAACGATCTTACCGTCCTTGATCGCATCTGCAACGGCTGCTAGAGCATCTCGTAGGCTTCTCTCAGCCTCATCGACTAGTCTCTCTAGTCCTCCACGTATCACTATGCTTACTGCTTTGGGGTTCTTGCATCCCTCGATGAACACCATCTTGTCTTCTCCAACTTTTCTCTCCTCAACAAGCTTTGCTTCGCCGAGATCTTCAGGCCTTAGGTCATCGATGTTGCTTACTATTCTTCCTCCTGTTGCTCTTTCTAGTTTTTCCATGTCGCTTCTCTTTACTCTTCTTACTGCTAGTATTCCTTTCTTGGCGAGGAAGTGCTGGGCAACCTCATCAATACCCTTCTGACAAATCACAACATTAGCACCAGTCGAAGCAATCTTCTCAACCATCTTCTTGAGGATTTCCTCCTCCTGCTCTAGGAATGCTTTTAGCTGTGAAGGGTCGGTTATTCTGATCTCTGCATCGATCTCGGGCTTTTCTATCTCTAGTGGTGCATCAATTAATGCTATCTTGGCGTTTTCAACTTTTCTAGGCATACCTGGATGAACTACTTCCTTGTCAAGAACTACACCGTATACTAGCATCGAGTCAACTAGGCTGCCGCCATACTTCTTTATGATCTGTACGTTGTCTAGGTCGATGTAGTATTTGTCGCCTCTTTTCTCAACGATCTGTTTAACGGCCTTAACGGCTAGTTCTGCGAAATATTCTCTTGCGTCGTGTACAGCTTTGCTTGTGAGGCTGGTCTTAGCGATCTTCTTGAGGGTTTCCTCATCGTTTATGTCTATGGGCTCCGCGATCTCGTAGAGATACTCGAGTGCTTCGTCAAGCGCTTTCCTATAACCGCTGACTATGACTGTTGGGTGTATGTTTTTATCTAGAAGCTCCTCGGCATGCCTCAGTAGTTCGCCAGCGAATATTACAGCGGTCTTAGTTCCGTCGCCGACTTCTTCATCCTGACCCTTTGCAATCTGTACTAGCATTTTAGCCGCTGGATGTTGAACCTCCATTTTGTCGAGAATTGTTGCACCATCATTGGTTATTGTTACATCTCCTAGAGCATCTACAAGCATTTTGTCCATTCCTTTCGGGCCGTAAGTTGTTCTTAGGGTTTCTGAAATGGCCCTTACAGCCATTATGTTTGTTCTTAGGGCTTCTCTCCCCACGGTTCTCTTGGTGCCTTCCTTGAGTATTAGTACAGGTATTCCCATAGGCTCAACTACCATTGTGATCACCTAAGCTTGTAATGGTTATGTATTACCTCTTTTGCCATTATACCACATAAATGTGCTTCTATATAAAGTTAACTCTCGCAAGGAAAAACAATAATTTTAAAACCACATATATCATTCAAAATCAACAGTGCCTAAGTGGTGATAGGAATGGGTAAAGTAAGAACGAAAATGATCAAGAGAACCGCTAGGGAGCTCTTTGAAAAATATCCTGATGTATTCACAAATGATTTTGAGCATAACAAGAAAGTAGTTAGTCAGCTCGTTATAACAAGATCAAAGCGTGTGAGAAACCAGATAGCAGGCTATATAACGCATCTAGTCAATATAAGACTTAAGCGTGAAGCACGTACAGTTTCTTAACATATTTTAGCATATCAAGGTTAGTTGAAATTGAATAAAATCGAAGCATCTAATAACACATCATATCTTCCAATTAATATCGAGCTTCGAGGAAGTAGAATCTTAATCAATTACATGGATAAAGAGATCAAGGCATACATCTATGTATGCAATGGGACAAGAAAGACTATCGATGAAGAACTAAAAGAACTAGATATCTCCCCATCTCATCCCATAGCAATCATACCTTTTACTATGATAAAATCTGTTTGGCAAATAGTATTTGGTATAATTAGTTATGAAATTATACACATATACCGGAAAAACCTATACAATAAATTTAGAAATAAGGGGCTCCTCCTATCTATGCTAATAACGGGCGAACGACAGCTAGGTGATATTATTAATAGATTAAGAGAGGAGTATGTCCGCTCTAACTCAAAATACTTTATGATCTCTCTTCAAGACCGCATAATCCTACCCGATAAATGCAGTGAAGATGCACAGCTCAACCCGTCTATTGAGTCAGTGCATCTTGTAAAAAACGTAAATAATTATCTAAGATTAGTATGAGGGCCCAGTAAAAATTACCATTCTTCCTCTTCTTCCCACCATTCCTCTTCTTCTTCCCATTCTTCCTCTTCTTCTTCCCACCATTCTTCCTCGAAGTATATCACCATGAATTATCCCCCGCGTATCTGTTGGCCCATAATGGAATTGGCTCCTAAATGATATTAAAATATATGGTTATATCAAAAAGGCCGTCTCCTATATATAGTAAGGTTCTTGTTGATAGACAATTTTTAATAACCCATATATTACAATCCATATGCGTAACCCTTAGTAAAAGATTAACAGTTAATGGGGACAGATATGGTCAGATTTTGTCCCAGATGCGGTGGACCAATGGTTCCAGTCAAGAAAGACAAGCAGGTATATCTTAGATGCCTCAGATGCGGCTACACGATCAGGGCCGATAAAAAAGCGGCGGAATCCTATAGAATGAAGTACCAAGTTGAAGAAGATAAAAGAGTTATAACTTCAAAAGCCACAGAAGCTAAACGCCTTGCCCTTTCTCCAGAAGAGAGAGAAATTCTTAGGGAATACTACGAAGTATTTCTTGAAACGTTTCAGGAAGAGGAGGGCGGCGAGGATTAAAAAGACATGTTATCAGCACCTCACCCGAAATCGTCATTAGCCGTTAAGGCCTCTGTGCCGTCACCAATCATCATTTAGTTCGGCATAAATTACTCTACTAAAATATCCTTTAATAACTAGATTCTCGGTTTTCTTGAATTGACTGGATTGAATTGGTGAACGACTCTAAGCTTTGCCTAGATATTATATATAGTGGGCTGATATCAATGACAAGAATAGCCGTGGTTGACAGAGAATATTGTAAACCTAATAAATGTGGCTTGGAATGCATACGCTTCTGCCCAATAAACAAGAGTCGCCGAGGCACAGCGATTGAATTATCCAATGATGGGCGTCATGTAATAATACACGAAGGCACATGTATAGGGTGCGGGATTTGCGTTAGAAAATGCCCATTCAAAGCAATAGGCATAGTCAATCTACCGGATGAACTCGAGAAAAACGTTATCCATAGGTATGGCGAAAACATGTTCAAACTCTATAATCTCCCACTGAGCCGGCCCGGCAA
>JALWQP010000170.1 GCA_027083045.1 Desulfurococcales archaeon | reverse complement strand
CTCCTACCCATTTGCTTAGGATTTCGGGTCCTCTTACTGCTATGAAGTTGGCGCCGCTCTCGGTGGCGACAGCCTTAGCCAACAAAGTCTTACCAGTACCTGGAGGGCCATAGAGTAGTATACCCTTTGGAGGCCTTATGCCGAGACGCTTGAACACCTCGGGATACTTCATGGGCCATTCAACAGCTTGTTTTAGCTCCTGTTTAGCCTCTTCCAAGCCTCCGATATCGTTCCAGGAGACCTCGGGCACTTCCACATAAATCTCTCTTAGGCCACTCGGCACTATCTCCTTATATGCCGCCATGAAGTCCTCCATCCTCACCTCCATTTTCTCGAGTACTTCCGGCGGTATTGTATCGCTGTCCAGATCTATTTCAGGCAAGTATCTGCGTAGCGCGTTCAAGGCTGCTTCTCTTACGAGTGCAGCTATGTCGGCGCCGGTGTACCCATGTGTTATCTCTGCGAGCTTCTTCAAATCAACATTGTCTGCTAGAGGCATCCCTCTGGTATGGATTTGTAGTATTTCTAGTCTTCCCTGCTTGTCGGGCAGTGGTATCTCGATTTCACGGTCGAATCTGCCCGGCCTCCTCAGCGCGGGGTCAAGAGCGTTGGGTCTGTTAGTCGCCGCTATCACTATTACGTCTCCACGGCTCTCAAGACCATCCATAAGAGCTAATAGCTGTGCCACCACCCTCCTCTCTACTTCACCCATTACCTCATCTCTCTTCGGAGCAATCGCATCGATCTCGTCGATAAAGATTATTGCTGGAGCATTCTTCTTTGCTTGCTCAAATATTTCTCTGAGCCTCTGCTCCGACTCGCCATAGAACTTACTCATTATCTCCGGACCATTTATCGCGATGAAGTAGGCTTCCGACTCATTAGCAACTGCTTTGGCAAGCAATGTCTTGCCCGTACCCGGCGGGCCGTATAGGAGTATGCCTTTAGGCGGATCTATTCCTAAGCGCTTAAACAGCTCCGGATGCCTCAGTGGAAGTTCAACCATTTCACGTATCTTCCTGATAATGTGCTTCATGCCACCGATATCCTCATAAGTTACGCGCGGCACTTTGTAGGCATCCATGGGTTTTTCTAGAAGGACGACGTTCGTTGTTCTCTTGATTATGACGGGGCCTTTTGGCTTCGTGAAGACTACTTTGAGGGGCAGGCTCTGGCCAAGTATTGGTATCATGACGATGTCTTCCTCCATAACGGGCCTGTCGAGGAGCTTGTTCTTGACATAATTGGCCAGCCTATGATCTGCTGGGGCGAAGTACTTAGCGGGAGCTAGTTTTACAACGACAGCAGGTGGCACGTTTATTTTCTCAATAACTACCTTGTCACCGATCTTCACACCAGCGTTCTGCCTGGTTATGTTGTCAAGCCTGATAATGCCTAGTCCGCGGTCCTGAGGCCTCCCCTGTATTACCCTTACAACAGTCCTCCTTTTCCCCTCGACCGCTATTATATCGCCGTTCTCTAGTCCCAGATTCTCCATGACCTCCGGATCTATGCGCGCAATACCCTTACCCACATCCTTAGGCTCCGCTTCTAGAACCCTCAATGTGATCTTGTTCTTATCCTTCTTGGAAGAGGCTGATATGTTCACCAATCCCTACACCTTAAACACTGGTAAACACATATGAATTAGTGATAAGCATCATCCTACGGTTAGAGAATCGCATAATCCCCTTAAATACTATTGTTAACAAAAGAGTTCATGCTATTATTACAGGCGGAATAAAAACCGTTACTCGCTAATCCTGTGCACCGCTTCTACCTCTACCTGGCTTACCCCCTCAACGCCCATGACAGCCTTCTCGAGCGGCTCTGTACCTCCTTCGGTCTCCTCGGGTATGAATATGTATAGCCTAAGAGCTTTCATGCCAAACGCGATGGGCTCAATATCGTATCCCTTGATCTCGTAGCCCTCCGGTAGGACCTCAGCGATCTTGTTCTTGAGATCTTCCAAGTCAATATTTATATCTTCGGGTAGAACCTTTAGAAGTACGAGCACCTTAGCCATACATGTACACCTCTCCTAGTTATGGTCCCCTGAACCCACAGTTGGGGCATACATACGGTACGGATAGCTTTCTACACTTCTTACATCTTCTTATAATTACCTGTCCACAGTTTGGGCAGATAAACGCTGTACCGTGTTCGTGGGGCGGGATTATTCGGTGACAACTACTGCATATTGGCGGTGAAGCAGCCTCCAGCAATGATATATTCTCCGTCTCCAGAGTGTATTTCGCACCCATTTCCAGTCACTCCCACAATGCACTTCTACTATGCTATCCGATAATCTTTTAGGGAGACTTAAAAAAGTATTCCAAACTACTCCCGAGTAATGTGTCCTGGACATCCGGTGATTAGGGATGATCAACGGTGATTACAAGCAGGTAATAGTTGTACGAACAGATATACGTATGAGTAAAGGCAAATTAGCCGTTCAGGTAGCACATGCCTCTGTGATAGCCGCGTTCACAGCCTATAGAGAATATAGAGATTGGTTCGATAAATGGTGGGCTACTGGTCAGAAAAAAGTTGCGTTAAAAGGTGGTGACGAGAAAGAACTCCTAGCGATAGCTGACCAGGCCATGCGCTCTGATCTACCGGTAGGTATAGTTAGGGATGCTGGCCTCACAGAACTTCCTCCCGGGACTCTCACGGCAGTCGCGATCGGGCCTGCTCCAGCGGATAAAATAGACCGTATAACGGGGAGGCTAAAACTACTATGATCAGATCTAATAGGCTTATAGATCATATCACTGGGATCAAATACTATTTACTCAGTACATATATTGATTATCCATTCAGGCATTCCGAAAAAACCTTCTATGTGGAAGAGATCGTTGACCTCGAGGCCCTTGGATTTACGGAAGAGAAAACAGATTACACAGTATTTTTGATGACTAAGAGGAACATCGAGACAATAAAAGCGATAGAGATCATTGCACGAGTGCTCGGCATACCTTCCTCGAACATATACTATCTTGGCCTAAAGGACAAGCATGCCACATCGAAACAATATATCTTCATAAAAACAGCTATTCTAAGGAGAAAACCTCCCGAAAGCCTCTACGACGATATGATAAGGCTTCAACACATCGGCTTCGTTAGGCGGAAGCCTTCGAGAAAGTTCCTCTTAGGGAACAAATTCAAGATCATTATTGAAAACAAAGATATTGTTAAAGACCTAGAATCAATAATGAAAGAAATTACTTCTCATGGTTTACCCAATTATTATGGCTACCAGAGATTCGGTGCAAGAAGACCAAATTCACACATTCTCGGAAAATTTCTTCTCCTTAACCGATACGATCTCTTTACAGGAGAGCTCTTAAACACTATTTACTCTTATGAGGACGAAGAAGAAATAGTTGCTAGGTGTGCAAAAAGGTTTTCGGGAAAACGTTTTATCTATGAGGAATTATTTTTTTCAGTGTACAAGCTCTTCAAGACGAGTACATCAAGAAAGCGTATTCTAATATTATTGCTGGAAGCATATCTATCATATCTGTTTAACGCACTACTGAATAAGACAATTGAGGACTATGGATGTAGCGCGCTAAACAGGGTTTACCCTGTAGCATCTTGTAGGGATTCCCAGAAATATTACGGTGAAATACTTGTTTCTGAGAATATATCATATGATCTCCTCAAGGGCATTCCATGCTGGTTTAGAACAGGGATCCTTATTCCAAAGAATGTGTCAGTCTATAGATTCGATGATAGGACTTTCCTCGAGTTCGAGCTAGGAGTAGGAGAATACGCCTCAGTTGTTCTCAGAGAGATTTTTAAGAATAAATATATGTTGTATTAGGATGCCTATTACTCAAACCTTATCCTTACAGGACGGCCGAGAAGCTCAGACAATACTTCCTCTAGATATCTTCTCTTGCCAGCCAAAAATCTCTGGTCTTGCCTAGAGATCCTTATGACCGTCTGTTCCGATCCATCGGGTAGCCATAGAGTGTTTATACCTAGGAGACTCGCAGGATAGATTAACTGTTCAACAATCCTCTTTTTCTCCGGAGAATAATTGACAACTCTGACTCTTGCTCTAAGCTTGCTTGACAACTTCTTGCTCAACCGCTCGAGTATCTCCATATTGTCTATTCCACGTATCAGTATCACTATGAAGCTATCATACTTATATGAGCGTATATATTCCCCCTGATCTCTTAGCTCCTTGATCTGCTCCTCGATCTCCATAAGTGATTTCATTATCGGTATTTCGTACTCCTTAACGATCCCCGTGTCTACCTTGCGCTGGCAACTGGGACAGAGTATGCCGCTACGCACGCATATTCTATCGAGCGGGTACCTCAATGTTTCTTCCTCACCGTCCGCCCATTACTCCGTTTCATTCACAGATAGGACTAGATAAGTTAGTAGAGTATATTAATGGTATCCCTAGGTATCCCTGTGAAGTACGCGTTGAGGAAGAAGAAAACATTGTGTATCCTCGGTAACCGGTGCAACAATCATCCCGCCCGGTCTCGAGGAGAAGGCACCTCATCGGAACATTATACGAACAATGGATTGAAGGCCGGGAACCCCCGAGTCATCCCATGCCTATTCGGCAGATGTCGCTCGGGGAGCGGGGGTCATTCTCCATTATTGTTCTCTTCTGATAAATATTTTTGGCCCCAGTACAAATCCTCGTTATGATGGAGGTATTCCGGCGGAACTGAGCCTCGGCGATGATGTGCTCTTCGCTGACCCGACGCTACTTGATCTTCAGTCCTATACTGGCCAGCCTGTTCTTTATGAGTATCTGTTCTTCCCGTGGGAATAGCTTGATAGTTTTCTCGATCAGCTTTAGATCAATCTTTTTCAGCTTCCTTATATAAGTGGAGAGCTTCTCTAAATCGATGCCCTGCCTAGCTTTTAATACTAAGTATTCTTCTTGTTTGATGAGCTTGACCTTGTATCCTTCAAGCTTAATGCTTCCAGCAGATTCGAGTATCTCTATAGGAATATTGAAATCCATGAAATTCTCATAGATCTCAATTATGATCTCCTTATCTCCCACCGATGTTATGAACCTGGGCGTACCTATATCAGTAGTAGTATAACCCCATCTCTCCTTCTCGGCTATTTCTCCATAGAACTCCTGCTCGATAAGGGGGCTCGGCTCCAAGGCATATAAATCCACGTCCCCACGAAACGTCCTGGTTTTTAGTGCCAATTGCACGACTGTATCGCCTATGATCACATAGTCTACACCGTGATCGATAAGCCTACCCAGGACAAACGCTAGTTCTTTCAAACCATAACCCATTATCCGTCACCCTCACGAGTCATGATAGTATTTCATAAATGCTAATTTAAATATGGGTGCCACTAGGGAGAAAACTATATAGAGACAACTACCTAGGAGAACAATTATTGGATGGGCCCGTAGCCTAGCCAGGATAGGGCGCCGGCCTCCTAAGCGCATCTCGACTGCAGGGCCAGCCGGAGACCCGGGGTTCGAATCCCCGCGGGCCCGCATAACTCATTCTATTACACTAGTTCAGATACATTGTTCCGCCTTCAGACCAGTTACGTATGCTCCAGCTATCACTGCAATAAACCATAATTCTAAGAACAAGTATCCAAAACAAAGTGGCCCGATACGGGTTAGTATGAGCCATAGGACTCCTATGAAGTATGCGATCAGGGTAACTATTCCATGGAAGATCCCTGCTCTCCTTACGCGTTGATCACTACCACCTATCTTCATCCAGCCTGTCGGTAGTGGCAACCAGTCGAAGAAGGCTGCTATAAGGAATAAGAATTTAATATTGTAGATGACCGCTGTTATGAAGAATATACCTGCTATAGCTACGCATATTAGTGTTTTTGACATGTTGGATATCAATATTTTCATCTCCTGTAAAAACTTGTTTTTGTTTAAAAATAGGAAGAGGCAGTCTAAAACTTTTTAGATATATTCATACCTAAGAGAACATCGTATGTATATCGTAGTATATCTGCCAGGCCTTATTTCTAATTTTATTGCTAAAGCCTATGGCTTCATAGCCTATCGGTGCTTGATCTTGAAGCACTGTGCAACTAGCATAACTAGGTGCTTCTTCGCACTTTATAGTCGGCGAGAGGCCGAGAGATTCAGCTTCCTTCAAGCTCAGCCCTACTCTGACTATATGTGCTCCACCGATATTCTCATATATAGTTGGCACGATCCCTCTTGTCTCCTTCCTAGTCCCTGTAATGTTTCTTGCTATGATCCTAGCATAATGGGCAGCGATAAAGCCTAGGGGCCTATACACTTCTTTCCCGGTTATCAAGTCATGGCTTAATGCACAGTCCCCCGTGGCATAGACGCCGTCAATACTAGTCATACCATTTCTTCGTATCCTTATCGCTCCACGCAGCATCTCAATACCTGATCCTCTAACCATTTCGGTGTTCGGCCTTACACCCGTGGCAAACACAACTATGTCTACTGGCTCGATTCTCCCAGAGGCTTTTATCTCTCTAGCAGTTTTACCGCCTATGATCTCCTCGACCCTTGACCTCGTACGTATCTTAATGCCTCTGCTCACCAGGTATTTCTCCAGTTTAGTAGATAACGGGTGATCTATCACTCCCGGCAAAATATCTTCCATGAGCTCGTAGACAGTAACTCGTACGCCAAGCTTATTGAGTGCCGTTGCCGCTGAGAGACCAACTAGTCCCGCTCCGATCACTGCCACTCTTGCTGTTCTAGGTATTCTAGATAATTTCTTTAAGTCCTCGAGATCATAGAATGTCATAACGTTTTTCAGTTCAGTCCCCTTTAATGGTGGTATGAATGGCTTCCCGCCAGTGGCGATCACAATATTATCGTATGTGATCTCACCGTTACGTCTTAGTACAACTGTCTTGTTACTGGTGTTGAGTTTTATGGCTACATCTTGCAGGATTTTCACTCCTTTATCGAGTAGCGTGTTATATATTCCTATATACGCGTAATCGATCGATAATTTCTCGCCGAGGATTTCTGCAAGCCTATGTTTCGAGTATGGCGGCCACTCCGCAGCCACCAATACTATATTGCTTGGCTCATAACCGTATTTCACTAGATAATATGCAGTATATAATCCCCCTATTCCTCCCCCTATTATAACCGTCTTCATGTGCACGCTCACCCTCTACCTATTATTTCTAGGTACTCGTACACAGTTCTCGTAGCACCTCCCATACGTCTCATCTTCACCAAGTGTGCTGGCAGATACCTTATGGCGCCAGTAGGGCAAACACGAACACATGCTGGATCCCCACCGCAGAGATCACACTTGACAAGCTCGCCACCATAAGATTCCCTGATCGCGCCGAAGGGGCAGACGGATATACATGCTTTACACGTGGTGCATTTTGACTGATCTAGTATAACGCGTCCGTTCTCAACATGCAGGGCATCGAATTCGCAGACGTTGACGCATGGTGCTGGATCACAGTGTCTACATACAGCTATATCTACGACTACTCCTTTCTCCACAACTATTGTTATCATGGCCTGTCTTTCATCGATCACACCGCTTCTGGCAAGAGAGCAGGCAAACACACATCTCATACACGCGTTACATTTTTCCGGATCTATATCGAGCACGTGCTTGACCACTACCGATCATCTCTCTCCCTTATACAAACAAACCCCTATGCTCCACCCTCCAATGCTGTCCAACTAGATGGTTAGTGAGAAGGGAGAAGAAAAAATAGTGTTAAGGTTAAATATTGAGCTTCTTCCTCTCCTCCCAGATCCTGTACAGGGTCCTTACGGCCTCTTCGGCCTCCTTTACCCTGTTGCCCGCTGGTACTTCGGCGCCTTTTTCGAGAACATCATAGACTATTCCAACAGACTTGCCTTTCTTCAGCTTCCTTGCAACCTCGTATTCTGGACCGTAGAATATTGCTCCGTGCGGGCATACTTTTACACACTCTGGGTCTCCGCCACAGAGATCACACTTGATCGGCTCGGCTTTCACAGTCAATGAGATGGCTCCGAATGGGCAGGCATATACACACTCGCGGCAACCGATGCACTTGTTATAATCTATAAGCCACGCGCCTGTATTCTCGTCATAGTATATCGCGTTAGCGGGGCATGCACGCGCACATAGTGCGTCGTTGCACTGCAGGCAGAATACTGGTGTTGATGCCTGTATCTCGGGCTTCGTAATAATAGTTATTCTGGATAGGTACGGGTTTACCACGCCGTAGTGTTTGATACTGCATGCTAGTTCGCATAGATGGCATCCAGTACACTTCTCATAATCTACAGCTAGGATATACCTATGGGCCATCACGATCACCTCCCACGCGGATACTTGTCTGGAGGCCATAGAGGCGGTCCATCCCATTCTGGGAACTCCTTGTTCTCGATCTCGTCGGCAACCCACTCGATCCCCAGCTTTTTCAGCGTCTCTCTCTTCGGCACCGCGGTCTCTACGTCGCACCCTCTCCTCTTAAGATACTCGTCGACCATCTCCCAGTGCCTCTTTATCTCGGCCTGTACCTTCGGCGTATTGATTATTTCTGGTGGGAATGGAACCGCGTAGTGCTTCTTCTTGATGCCCTGCCTGACATTGAACGCCATCTCGATCAGATATATCCTATCTGCAATCTCCACTAGCTTCTCCTCGGTGAACTCATAGCCTGTGGCGGCTGTTAGTAGCTTGGCTAGCCCCTTGAATAATGGGTACTTCCATACTAGTGGTATGGCTTGTGGCCAGGAGTTGATTGAGCCCTTACACCTACCGATGCTGTCGGTGAGCGTACAGGCGCGTTCGCTGACGATCAATGCTCCTACCGGGTCTTTCCTATAGTCCGGCAGGCCGCCCTCGAGGAGCTTTAGGGGTAGCTCTGGATCCATGTTTCTGTCGTTCTCCCAGTAAGCCCAGCTTCTCCCGCGTAGGTGATCCGCTCCTCTCGTTGAGGTCGCATGTGCTAGTGTGAAGATGCCGTTGAGGAAGTCTACATGGTACCATCCCCTGCTTAGTCCTTTGACGTCATAACTGTACTTGAGCGCTTCTGGGCCTATGATCTTGGCGAAGTTCCTGTATCCTTCAGCCAGCTTGTTTCCGAAGCCCTCCCTGTATGCTATCATCTCTATGAGCTTGATCTGGGTCTCGGCATCCCCCCATTTCAGCGGTATTCCGCCCGTGTCAGTGTCTGTTATGATCCCTTTCTCGTAGAGGAACTTGGCCATTGCAAGGGTGTCTCCAAGCGTGATCACATCCATGCCGTAATCGTCGGCCATCTGCTCCATCTTCAGTATCGCCTCGGTATCGGTGATCGCGTTGTTTGCTCCGAGCGCGTAGATTGACTCGAACTCGCTTGATACTCCGTACTCGTTCCACCTAGGTAGCTTATAGACGTCCTTGCACGATACTGGGCAGCTGAAACACTGTGTCCTGCCTACCTCGTACTTGGCGAGGTCAACGGGCCTTATGCCCTCGGGCAGTTCTTCGGGGCCCAGGTATTTCTCGAAGTATTTCCAGCCGGGATACCATGCTAGCAGTCCGTAATGGGTTCCTATGACACTGTATATTTTCTTTATGAACTCGTTTTTCTTGAACCACTCCTCATCCTCTTTGGCCAGCTTGAAGAAGGTCTCGGGATCAGCGATCTCGACGCCCTTGGTCCCTCTCACTGCTATGGCTTTGAGGTTCTTAGAACCCCAGACAGCGCCTGTTCCACGGGCTCCGCTGTGGTACTTGTCGATCATAGTGGTGGCGAATCTTACGAGGTGCTCGCCCGCCGGGCCTATGCCGGCCACAGCTATGTCGTCGCCATGGATGTCTCTCAGCGTGTCAACCATTTCGCTGACCTTTAATCCCCATAGGTCGCTTGCGTCCCTGATCTCTACTGTATCGTCTTCTATCCAGATGTATTTCGGCTTGCTGGCTCTCCCGGTAATGACTATCTGGTCGTAGCCGGCGTGCTTTAGGATCGCTGAGAACTCGCCGCCAGCGTTGCCATCGCCGAGTATTCCTGATAAAGGTGATAGACTGCTTATCTCGGTCCTGCTTGTCATTGATAAGGCTGTACCAGCAAGTGCACCGTTAGCTAGACACAACACGTTCTCCGGGCTCAGCGGGTCTATCCCGGGCTTAACCATCTTAAATAGTCTATAGGAGTTAAGGCCTCTCCCGCCAAGATACATCTTGGCTTCTGTCTCACTGAGAGGCTGCACTACGACTTTTTCCCTGGTTAAGTCGACATAGATTACTCTGCCTCCCCAACCATACAATTAGATCACCAGGACATGTTGTTCAAATAGAAAATGTAGGGCTTACGTCGGATAATAAGCGTTCCCCAATATTCTATCACAGAGTGTTTACTCTTCATATAAGCAAAACATTTCTTCCAACAAATAATATGTACAGCAAAAACGAATAAGATAGAATACTCTAATAAACACCGAGACAAAACAAGATAAGATGAAGCAATGACGAAGGAGTCACGGGACTGAACAAATGATGACCGGGCTATCAAGCCGAGCAAAAACACAGAAATAGGCAACAATACTATCACAAAATACACGGACAACAGGGCCCGTAGCCTAGCCAGGACCAAGGCGCCGGCCTTCGGAGCCGGAGACCCCGGGTTCAAATCCCGGCGGGCCCGCCACAAAGTATTCTAAACAATCGCTAACCACACTGGGGACGTGTTGAACCTGAAAATCTTGAATCATAGTCGAAGACACACTCTGTTTTGATAATCATGTGGTATAATCACTATGCG
>JALWQP010000169.1 GCA_027083045.1 Desulfurococcales archaeon | reverse complement strand
CCTTAGCTGGTCCTCCCTTATACCTGCGGGCAGAAGCTCGGAGCCCCTCTTACCGTTCTTACCAGTCTCCCCGCTATTGTTGTTCCCTGCTAGCTTCATCATTTCCACAAGAAAGACGCTCGCCGCAATTGATGATAATAGGGGATCAACGAGCGTCTTTGATCTTATCTCGTGGATGCGTGTTGATGATAATAGATTTTTGATGAGCTTGTATTCATTGATTCTAGAGGGTGGTATTTTCCCGGCATCCTTCAATATGGGCATTGGGAGGTAAAAACTATAGAAGAGGTCTGTGGAAAGCCTTACAGGTACATCTACTTCTTTTCCGAAAAGAATCTGCGATATCCTGGCGACACGGGCCCCCCTATACTGGGCCACAGGATCCTTGTAATTCACGCCTCTGAGCAGGCCTTCTTCAATGTCTTTTTCCAGGCTCATATCCCGTCCCTACTACATCATGAACTTCTGCTTAATCAGATCTATCAGCTCATTGATCTCAGATAAAACATCCAAGGCCCTCTTCCTAACGATCTCGTCGCTTGTTTCGTCGGCCATTTTCCTGACACGCTCCCTGACGGCCTCGAAACTCCTCAGATAGTCGACAAGCCTTGGGTCGAAATCGGTTACGTGTAATATGTATTCTTTGGCCTCTCTGGCGTTGGCCTCTATTTCGGCGAGCTCCTTTAGGTGCTTCTCGGTAGCACGTATCTCGTCAAGAAGTATGGCGTAGACTTGGCTCATCTCGTCCTGGTCCCTAGGAGCTACGTGTTTGAGCACGTATAGATCTTCTTCCTTAGCAGTGAGTCTACCATCAAGTATTGCCGAGCCTGCTATCGCTTTGAGTGCTTTGCCCTTCCTTCTATCGGTTATGTGTATTCCCTGGTCCTCAAATATAGCGTAGAGGCGTAGGAGCTTCTCCTTTATCGGCTCGAGGCTTACCCTGAACACAAGCTGGTTAAGCCTCCTTATATCGTCCATGCTTAGGATGGGCTCGGGGTTCTGGTAGAGCCCTCTCTCGATATCCCATATAGCATCAAGTAGTTCCTTCCACTTGTCCTCGCTAACAGGCATAACGAAGTGCCTATAAAGGAACCTGTCGTAGAGAGCTTGTAGCTCGGGCTCATCAGGGACATTATTGCTGGCGGCTATCATAGACCAAAGAGGCACTTTGATCTCGCTGTAGCCGTCATATAGTATTCTTTCGTTCATAATAGTTAGAAACATATTTAGTATGGCGCTATTCGCATTGAATATCTCATCGATAAATGCGATCTCTGCCTCTGGGAGCTTGTTACGAGTAATTCTAACGTATCTCCCCTGTTTTAAAGCATTAATATCTAGAGGTCCGAACAGTTCATCGGGCTCCGTAAATTTCGTTAATAGGTACTTAAAGAACCTCGCATTAATAAGATCAGCCGCCCTTCTCGCTAGTGCTGACTTACACGTGCCCGGCTCACCGATCAATACAACATGCTCGCCCGTAATGATCCCAAGGGCTATGACACGTGCCTCTTCCTCCCTGCCTACAAAGGGTTCAGCAAGCTTCTCCATGAAAAGCCCCGCTCTTCCAAGCAGCTGTTCAACCATTAGTTTCTCCAAGACAAACACCAGCGATTCGTGAGCTCCTAAACTGGAGATTCTAAATATTTTTAGGCGTTAAAATAAGGCGCGGAGAATGGTCGGCTGAGCAACTCTTCAGCATCTTGGTTCAGCTGAAAACCGGGTTCGTCATCCCAGTGAAAAAGTATTAAAAACTAAAATAAATTACTAATTGCATCGTGCAGGGCCTTCTCTAGCTCCTCGAGATCTTCCTGGAGCAAGTCTTTTAAGCCCTTAACTCTCCTCTTCATAAGGAGCTTCCCGGTTATCACCATTGAGACGCCTATACTCGTAGAGATCATTGTTGGGTCTGGCATCATCAAGAATATGCTGCTGTACTTCAAGAGTTTTTCGCCACGCTCATCGGGGCCTCCCTTTATAATCCTCACTGTCTTTTTTATCTCCTCGTATACTTGCTTGATCTCATCCTCTTCTATTCCTAGACTCATTCTTATACGCCCTAATCCAGAATAATAGTAAGTGTACGGTTTTAATCAAGGGGGCATAACGGATTTGTACAACTTGTTTATGACAAGGAACACTGTAAAAGGAGTATATCTCCTAATAATAGAAATCACGAACCAATTGATTATAATTATTAGGGGCACGAGGTATAAGCTAGAGCCCGGGTATTATATCTACGTAGGGTCTGCCTGGGGCCCTGGCGGCCTCAGGTCTAGGATAGCAAGGCATATCAAGAAAGACAAAAAGATACATTGGCACATAGACAAGGTAACATCCAAGCCATTTTCGTTGGTTAAGACAATATGTTTTCTGCCAGGAGCCCCTTCATATTATGAGTCTAGGATAGCAAGAACTCTATCAATGAAACTAGATTTTATCCCACGCTTCGGCTCTACCGATAGACGAGGAGATATATCTCATCTCTTCATATGTAGAACATATAGCAAATGCTTGGAAACAGTAAGATCTCTTGAGAAAACGATTAAGCACCCGATAATATCCATAACAGTGCACTAAAGCAGTAGTCGGATGCTTGAATGAAAAATCCGATACAAGGATATATTAACCCCTCATGTAATAACTGGAATTAACCCATAACACGTAGGAGACGAAACCCGTAATGTCCGGACCAGAAGAAAACACGTCCCAGAAAAAACGAATAATCGATCTCAAATCCGGAGAAGAA
>JALWQP010000168.1 GCA_027083045.1 Desulfurococcales archaeon | reverse complement strand
AAGCGGTATTGTTTGGAGCTTCTACCAAAGCCCATATTCAGGAAACAAAAGATTTAATCGAAAAGTATTTATAAGTTATTTCGAATATATAGATACTATGTTCAAGTGGGGAGCCATGACCGTGTAGAATTAGTTCTTGGATCCATTTTCTAACCTCTTCTTCTGTGATTTTCTGTTTTATTGTATCAACTGGTTTGTGAGAAATGGTTAGCTTCGATGCCACAGCAATTATCTTGGGTGCCTCTGGAAGATATGATACTAGTCTGACACTGGGTTTATACTCGTTACTCATAAGGTAACATGCCTCTTAATAATAACTTTTAGATTTGTAAAGCTCCTCACATATTCAGCCACATACTCTAGTTCCCGCCATTCAGGATCACAGAATTCGTTGCACCAGTCTTTATTTCTGGGTTCTGTGATCGGATGGCCTAGGAGTGGCTGAACAATTATATAGCTTCCTCTATGATCCTTTATTCTCAATAATGCCTTCGATAAATCCTCCACGTACTCATCCGTTTTAACCAATTTTCTCGGAACAGGTATACGTAGTTCTAGAGGAATATAGTATTTCTTAACTAGCTCGAGGCCTTCAAGGAATAATTCCCATAGCTTATCCGAAGTATTCTCTTCGTATCCGTAGAGTATTCTATGGGGCGCCTTTAGATCGGTTGCTATGTGATCAACTAGGTGTTTCTCCAGGAGTTTTTTAAGAGGGTTCAGGAGAGTCAAATTAGTGTTTATACTAATCTTCACATGCAGTTCTCTAATTCGTTCTAGAAGATATTCTAACACCTTGTACTGTACTATTGGCTCGCCACCAGTTATGTGTAGGTAGTCGATAAGAGGCTTCGTGGTGTCTACGCGTTTTACTATTTCGTCAACGTCAAGGGGCCGACAGTATAATGGATCATTCGTGGCTAGGTGCCAGTTATGACAGAAAGTACATTTTAAGTTACATCCACATAGCCATAGCGTGAACGTGACGCTCCTATAGACATCCACCATGCTTATGGATTTCCATCCAGAACCGTACAGATATGCGGATTTATTGTTTTCTGATGGTTGTAGTGATCTTGAAATGATTTCCAAGCCTGTATTACCTTCTAGTAGTTATTCCCGTATATTGATATTAAAAATGGGTTAAGGGAAAACATGTTTGCTACATATAGTGTTTCCTCGTCCAGAACTCCCTCCTACGATATGGGTTCCAGTTCTTGAGTGGTCTATAGTATCCTATTATCCTGCTCCATATTTCTACTCCTTCATATCCGCATGCGGGGCATCTCCTGTAGAGGCCGGTGAATGTCTTGCCACATCTTGGGCAATGTGTAATTGCCGGTGTATAACTCCAGTATATTAGATCTGTGTCAATGAGTCTCTTGGTGAGCTTAGCTAATGCCTCCGGGTCAGGCTCTTCTCCTAGGAATATGTGCATCATTACTCCGCCGGTGAAGTGTTTCTGCACCATAGATTCGATCTCAATCCTATCAGCTAGCTCTAGCTCTCCATAGTAGGGAGCGATACTGGTGCTGTAGATCGGGTTCTCGGGATCGCTCAGATAATCTACTACCTCTGGGAATTTCTCTGCATCTTTAATAGCTAGTTTTGCCGCAGCGCTCTCACCAGGCACCTCTTCGACATTCCACGGGATACCCGACTCGCTCATCCATTCTCTGGCCTTTACTACGGCGTATTCTACCATCTTCTTCATCAGCTCGGTTGCGCGTAGCCAGTCCTTCTTACTTCCCTCCCACCATAGCCTAGGCTCTCTCATAAGGATAGCGGCTGCTTCTGGTAGTCCAAGTATACCTATCGTATTAAAGTGGCTGCTCGGGAACTCCGTAAGATATTCTTTGATCATCATATACATTCCGGGATACCTGGTCATCAATGTAACGTATCTCTTTCTAAACCAGTCCTCGCTCTTCTTGACGAGTTCTAGTACCCTATCATATATTTCCCAGAACCTTGTATCATTACCGCCTGACTCCAACGCTATGCGCGGTAGATTTATTGTTGTTACGTTAACACTGCCAGTTACATCCGGCATTGCCCAGAGTCCGCCGAACCTTTGTTTCTCGATCATCTTGAGATTTTCTTCATGCAGCTCCTCCAGATCCTTCTTAATGCTGAAATTAAGGCCCAGCCCTTTTGGCCTGCCATTGTAAGCGTAGAGTAGCTCATTACGATCGATATTTATTCTGCAACAGTTATGCGTTATTACTCCGTGACTGTGTACAAAGTAATGAGGGCCGTCAATCTCCACGTCGATGAATGTAGCATTAATTTTCACTTCTTCAACACTTTTTAAAGCTACCCAAGCGATGGCTCCATCCTTGTGATGTTTATTTGCCTTGTTGGTATTTCCTATGATCTCTTTTCCATGGCTACAGGGTATGTAAAGAACCACACTACCATCCTTATTATATCTGAGATAGGCAGAAATACCTGATATTGATGCTAAGAGCAGTATGTCTTCAGCTAATGCAGTGTTCTTTATGTGCAACTCCCATGTCTCATTTCTCCAGTACCCATCACTATCCAGCAAACCCTTGATGAAGGCCACTCTTACGCTAACGGGACTACTCCATATGAACCAAGGAACCCTCTTCTCATCACTATACGGGCTTACACCGTTGTCGTAAAGCGTTCTAGCTAGCTTGGCGCAATTCAGCGCTATGTAGTGCACGCTAGGCCATCTAGGATCGTTCCATTCCCTTATGCTGCACTGAAGCTTCTTCGCGTACTTAATTATGAATTTTCTTATCTCCTGCTCTTCACTGTTTATCGAAAACTGTATCCCTGCTATGTAGTATCCGTCCCGGCTCTTATCAGGTCTTACCTTTCTTGCATCGTACCTATTGCGTATTAGTGTGCCATCACCGTAGTATAGCCCTAGAAAATACCCGAATTCTTCATCCACAATTACCTCCATGTCTCCTTTTAGACGCGTGTATTCCTCACTATTTACCTCCTTAAGGATGATCGGTATTCTAGAGTCGGTTAGCCTCTTCCGATCAAGTAATTCGGCGGCCTGTTTGAGTATTGCCTTACCGTTATCTCTTCTTTTAGTTAATATAGGATGATCCGGGCTTACCACGAATCTTCTGCCATCTATTGTTTCTATGCGGATAGCCCTATCATATTTCTTAATGAGAAATCTCTTTACAGGGCGCCATTCCACTCTATTGGTTTCTGGATCGAAGGAAAGTACCTCAATCCTTTCCCGAACACTGTACCATTCGGCCCCGTCATCCTCTTTTTTCTCTAACTTGTCTTTGTATTTCTCATAAAAGTCTCTAATAGGTTCAACAAAGATTTTACCCTCAGTTCTATAGATTATTGGCTCGTCTTCATAGAGGCACATGGCGAAGCTTGCATCAGGATCCACTACACGAGTGTTTAGCCAGTAAAAGCTCCCTCTGCGCGCAGCTGTTTTGAATATTGCCTCATATACTTCTGGCTCCTTCCATATCATCGGTGCTGTTGCCATTAGAGTCGGTATAGGGAAGGTGAATGGCTGGCTGAAAGTATCTCCTTCGTAGAGTATATCGGTGAGAGCTAACAAGAATGTCTTGGCTTCATCATAATATTCCCCTAGCGGGCCAGCTTCTTTGCCGTCATAGATGGCATAGTCTCCTTCAAGCATTTTCTTGGGTGCATCAAGCGTGACTGTGAAGTTCGTGAATGGTGTCTGCATGCCTACACGTGTCGGATAGTTTAGATTAAAGATCAGTCTCTGTATGTTCTGTTTAACAGTGTGATATTCTAGATTTTCTCTTCTTATGAAGGGGCCTGCATACCATTCTACACTACTGAATGCCTGTGCGCCGGTGAAGTAGTGTTGTAGTGTTATGAGGTAGTTAGCTATGTGATCAACATAAGTATCGAAATGTCTAGCAGGTCTAGAAACAATTGTAGGTGTTCTTAACCCTTTCTTGAGCATTCTGGATACGCTGTGGCCCGTACAGTATGGGATGTATAAGCTGTGTGGTAGTTTATGGATGTATATGTAGCCGTCGAAATGAGCTTGTAGTAGGTCGTGTGGAAGCAGTGATAATAAGTCTCTCCTCATATATGTCTCGAGCAAATAAGAGAAGAAGCCCGTTGGCCCCATGTATCTATTTGCATTCTCATTCACATCTATACTGTTCCATTTGGCGTACTCAACAATCGGGTCATTCTTCGGAATGGTCTCTTCGCGTTTCTCAACAACGCTAGTCATGACTACCTCCTCCACTCGTAAGAAGTATTTAATGGTATTACCATTTAATTGTACCGGGTATTTAATATTGTATAAATCTTAGAACAGACTATTCATATATAAACAATTTAATATGTTCTACGGCAGTATTCCAAGTATTTTCTCCGCAGCATACGCGATCCTGGAGGCCACAACCCATGAATTCAGTGGATCCCTATATATTGAGAACTTGTATGATGCAAGTGAAATAATCTCTTCGCTGAAATCACCATGCGGGAACCCACCAATCCCTATTGCATAGTTATTGTTCATTGCAATCGACACTATGTTTTCAGGACTAGTCCTTTCTCCCTTCTCCCATAGTATGACTAAGCCTTTGCACCCTATTTTTTCTAATAATTTTTCGAGAGTTAGTGTTTTGATATAAATTAATGGTTTTTCTGCGTCTGGTGGTACCTTGCCGTACTTGAATAATTGCTCTATTAGTCCTACAAATCGATTATAGTTTCTAGGGATACGCGTGGTTGGGTCTATGAATATTACGTGGCCCTGATAAGTATGGACACATAATTCTAGATGTCCCTCCTTGTTAAGCGGGCTTTCAAGAAGTTCAAGAAGCGTTGTGTGAACTATGTCTGGTCGGCCCCTCTTCTCACGTTCCTTCAGGTTTTTCATAGCGTGATAGTGTAGTGAAACATCAAGTAGTGTCTCACCTGGCTTCTTACCTCTCCTCCTCGCATTCTTAACCACTGCGGGATGTCTCCATATCTCCTGAGGCACTGTTTCCAGCGCTGATTCAAGCAATATTATTTTCAGCCTATTCATACTTGCACACCCTACTAGGATTTCAAAATTATATTACATATAGTATTATAAGGGATATGGGGCTAAGCTGTATGAAATGGAAAAATAAACTAAGGCTCATGAAAGACATAGCGAGACAGAGAATAGCTCTGCTCTATAGATTGGCACTTATCGAGACTAGGCAGGGAAGGTACTGGCTAGCGAGAAGATATATTGAACTAATTATTAGGATCGCACACAAAGCTAGAATAAAGCCTCCAAGATATATAAGGAGGGGATATTGTAGAAAATGCCATGTACCCTTAATACCGGGATTGACCTCAAGGGTCAGGATAAGGAGTGAGGGACATAGAGGTTCAAGGGTAGTTGTGACATGCCTGATGTGTGGATGGAAGAGGAGGTATATGATAAAAACAAGATCAAGAACCTTATCAAGGAAAGGAGACGTGGAAAAGTAGACATACAGCTCGGAAAATCAGGGCTAACCGAGGGATTCGTAAACGAAGTGAAAAGGCGTCTGAAGAAACAGGGTGTTGTTAAGATAAGAATTCTCAAATCCTATCTCAAATCCGGGGAGAACGATAGGAGAGGCATAGCTAGAAAAGTAGCCGAACTTACCGGGGCAAGACTTATAGAAGTAAGGGGGAATACTTTCATACTCGCATTAAAAGGAAAAAGTATAGGTAAAAATAAAAACACTGAAACTACATTGGAAAATCCGATTAGAAGAGGGGAAAGATAATGGTAACAGCGCTCGAAGTACCAGCTGACAAACTCATCGAGCGACTAGCACTGTATCTAAAGAATAATGTACCGCAGGTAAAGCCTCCGGAATGGGCATACTTTGTCAAAACAGGTGCCCATAAGGAGAAGCCTCCGAGTGATCCCGACTGGTGGTACTATAGAGCAGCCAGTATACTGAGGAAACTATACAAGTCTTCAGAGCCCATCGGCATAGAGACTTTCAGGACAATATATGGTGGTAGAAAGAACTATGGTTCCGCCCCAGAACACTTCGTAAAGGGCAGCGGCAGTATTGTGAGAAAAATACTACAGCAGCTGGAGCAGGCCCGCCTAGTAAGGAAAGTTAGAGGAAAAGGAAGAACACTCACACCACAAGGAAGAGCCCTCCTAGACAGGCTTGCCTTCGAGATAATGATTGAGCTCGTAAAGGAACAGCCAGAACTAGCGAAGTACCTGCCAGTCAATATACGTAATAAGGTCCTTAGTAAGTAATATTTTAACGGTGTCAAGAATGGCTGAAGGATACGATGCTGATCTCGAGGAGCTTAAGCGGAGAAAACTGATAGAACTACAAAAGAAGATGGAGGAGGAACGACAGCGTAGGCTACAAGTAGAAGCATTGCTCCGCAAGATAATGACTCCTGAAGCTCGTGAAAGACTAGCTAATCTAAGACTTGTCAAACCCGAGCTCGCCTCCCTGGTGGAACAGCAGATAATCGCTTTAGCTCAGGCTGGTAGATTACCTATTCCGGTGACCGATGAGTTATTGAAAACTCTGCTTGCCCAGATATATGAACAGACTCATAGGGAGACACGTATTCGTATTATTAGGAAATAAGGGTGAACATGTATGGCACACTATAAGCCACTCGCCCGCAAACTCAGGCTTGCAGCAGCTTACAAGTCAAATGCACCCGTACCTATATGGGTAAGTATAAGGACTCGCCTCAAAGTAAGAAGAGGCATGAGGAGAAGACACTGGAGGAGAAACAAGCTAAAAGTCTAATGATATCACATGTGGCTCGGGTGAGCCCCTATGAGTGAGGAAGGAAAAATCGTGAAATCAATACATGTGATCCCCCTAAAGCGCGTGTACTGGGGAAGGAGAACAAATAGGGCAGACAGGGCAATCAGGCTGATCAGAAAGTATGTAGCGAGGCACTTTAAGGAGGCAGAGAGAATTGTGATATCAAATGAAGTCAACAATTATGTATGGCAGTTCAGCAGAGAAAAGCCGCCGAGACGAGTCGTGGTCGAGATAAGATTTGACAAAGAAGAAAAAGTAGCCAAGGTATTGCTTGTCCGCGAACAAAACATGGTAAGCTTGAGGTTCGAGAAGTAATTCTTTTACATATAAATATCCTAGATTATCAAGAGGCTTGAATTATTTCCTCGCTGCCCGCTTGATAAACTGTGTTGTCTCTGTCGGTGGTAGATTACTATAATATCTCCTATATAATATGTCAATATGTATTGAAATATGGCTGATGCGGGAATGAATTATGGAAATATATAAGCTAGGATTAATGGGTAACGCCAATGTCGGCGTATTTATCTATGCTAATGATAAGGTAGCACTAGTACCGCCCGGCATAACTCGTGAAGAGGAAAATACTATCCAGGAAGCTCTCAACGTAGAAACAGTTCGAATAACGATCGCAGGGACTTTTCTACACGGAATACTCGTAGTTGGTAATAACAACGGCATCATACTGCCTAGGAATACTAATTATGAGGAAATTGATGCTTTGTCTAAGCTCTTGAAAAAATATGGCTTAAACGTATACTTATCTGGCTCGAGATATACTGCTCTGGGGAACATGTTCCTCGTAAACAATAAGATAGGAATAGCGAGCGAGGAGATAGAGGATTCAGAGATTGACAAAATATCTGATACATTAGGGATAGAGATCATAAAGAAGAACATAATGGGGCTACCCATACCGGGAAGCTTAGCCGTGATAAATGATAATGGGGGAGTAATACACCCCGATGTGAGCGATGATGAGATCAAAGAACTTGAGGAGATACTAAATATAGGTATTGAAAGAAGCACTGTAAATGCAGGAATACCTTTTATAAAGAGTGGTCTAGTAGCTAATAATTATGGCATTATAGTTGGGGAAATAACCACTGGGCCTGAAATACTCCGTATCAAAAGAGGCTTCGAAGGTGCAAAAAATGAGTGAGGTCAAAATATTCAGGGTAGAGGGTTATATGCTAATAAGCCATGATAGGTATCCAACGTGGCAGAAGTTCTCTAAAGAAGTTAGAGCGTTAACGAAGGAACAAGCGATTGAGTATGTATACTCGGTGCTGGGGAGCAACCATAAGCTTAGGAGAAAGCACATAAAGATCACGAATGTCAAAGAGATCAGTTTGGATGAGGTAAGAGACAGAAGAATCGCGGCACTTGCCATGATCAAGGGGTTTGAAATATGAGTAAACAACCAAGAGAAGGACGTAGAAAAATATCGTTGACAGAGCTGATGATAAGGGCCAACGAGTTACGTGAATATATTGGTATACTGCAGGCCCAAGTACAAGAACTGTCTGCTCAATTAACAGAGCTACAGCTATCTTTAACAACCATAGATGATCTCCCGGAAGGTTCGGCTGACTCCTATGTCGTGTTGGATAGAATGAATACTGTCTTCCTGCCCGCTAAAATAATTGATGAGTGGCACAAGAAACTTCTAGTAAATATCGGTGGCAATTATTATATTAAAACTGATAAAGAAAATGCTATGAAACTTCTAAACAAGAGGATAGCCGAGACACGTCGTCTACTAGATGGGCTCCAAAGACAATTGGCGTCGGCACTGACAGAATATAATTACATACAGCAGATCCTAGCGTCCATGTATGTACAGGTACAACAAACCGGTAAAGCTCAAGGATAGGGAGAAAAATAGCATTGGTGCATTTTCGTTGTTTAGAAAGATAAAGAAAGTATTTTCTAAGTTTATAGAGAAGGCATCTGCCTTTCTGGGGGCTAGAGAAAAACTTGATGAGATTTTAGAAGATTTCAAGTTCAGCCTTATAGAAAGCGATGTTGCTTATGAATGTGCTGAATATATAATAAATTCTCTTCAGAAAGAGATAAAGAGAGGCAATATAAAGAATAAGGAAGAACTTGTGATAAAGCTTAGAGAACTGATAATTAGCTTATTCAGAAAAGCAGGAAACCTCGATATATTTGAGGAAGCTCAAAACCATAAACCCTACAAGATAGTCTTTCTCGGGGTTAACGGTGTCGGAAAAACAACAACCATTGCTAAGCTTGCCGTTGCATATAGGAATAAGGGATACAATCCACTAATGGTGGCGGCCGACACGTTCCGTGCCGGCGCGCAGGAACAATTAAAATTACATGGTCAACGAACAGGTATACCTGTGTTCATGGGGAAGTATGGCGCTGATCCCGCGGCTATAACTTTTGACGCTATCAGGTACGCGGAGAACCGTGGATACGATGTTGTTTTAATAGATACTGCGGGGCGAATGCATACAGATATAGATCTAGTTAATGAGCTCAAGAAACTGGTTAGGGTTTCTAAGCCTCACCGTAAAATACTTGTTGTGGATGCCTTGACTGGTAATGATGCGATTGAGCAGGCAAAATTCTTTGACGAATACATCGGGGTTGATGGCGTTATTGTCACTAAGGTTGATGCGTATGATCAAGGCGGTGTTCCGCTAAGTATAGTCTATGCAATAAGGAAGCCAATCATAATGATAGGTGTTGGTCAGGAATATAAAGATTTAAAGCCTTTCAGTATTGATGAATTTGTAAATAAGATATTACCGAATATATATTAAGAATATGGAGCGGATCGATAATGGGATTTAGAGAACTAATCGATTCATGGCGCCACATAATCAGGCTTGCCACAAAGCCCACACGCGAAGAATATATGACTAGCCTAAAAATAAGTCTCCTCGGCCTAACCCTCGTGGGCGCTATAGCCTTTGTCGTCAGACTGATCTTCCTAACGTTCCTATTCCCACAACTCTACGGAGGATGATATCATTGGCAGCAAGGATTTCACAGTTTTTCGCAGTACGAACAACGGCTGGGCGGGAACTGGATGTTGCTTTGATAGTGGAAAATAGAGCTCGCGTACTCCAGGAAGAGAGGGGAATAGATACACGATCGATTATCGTACCCCCTGGGATCAAGGGTTATGTCTTTATAGAAGCCCCTAATCTGGGTTCAGTTTACCCCTTAATAACGGATGTTAAGTATGTGAAGCGAGGCCAGCTCGTAAAAGTTAAGCCCGAAGAAATAGAGAGGCTGGTCAAGCCTAAACCGGTTATTGAGATGGTTAATGAAGGAGATATTGTCGAAATTGTGCGTGGCCCGTTCAGAGGTATGAAGGCACAGGTCGTGAGCGTAGATAGAAATAAGAATATGGTAATGCTTAGTATCTTAGAGGCTGCTTTCAATGTGCCTATAACCGTTCCAGGTGATTATGTTAAGCCCGTGAAGAAAGGTGGTGGGTAAAATGGGTAAAAAAGTAGTAAAAGTAATGGTTGAGGGAGGCAAGGCGAACCCGGGCCCACCGCTAGGCCCAACGCTCTCGCCCCTCAAGGTCAATGTAATGGAAGTAGTAAAAGCGATTAATGAAGCGACGAAACAGTTCGAAGGATTAACGGTTCCAGTTGAGATAATAGTTGATACTGCAACAAAGAAATTTGAGATCAAAGTTGGAATACCGACAACCACAGCTCTTCTCCTTAAGGCTGTTGGTGCAAAGAACCCATCCGGTGATCCGGCGCATCAAAAGATAGGAGACCTGCCTATCGAGAAGATCATAGAGATAGCTATAATGAAGAAAGAACAATTAACAGCCAAAACACTCAAAGCAGCTGTTAAAACAATATTAGGCTCCGCTAGAAGTATAGGTATCACGGTCAACGGCAAGGATCCGAAAATAGTCCAGAAAGAGATCGATGAGGGCATATATGATGCTGTGCTAGCCAAGTATGAGCCTGAGTGGGAGAAAGAAACAGAGGAAGAAGAGGTGTAACCATAATGCCCCTCCCATCAAAGGAAAAACTAAGGGAATCAATTGAACAAGCAATAAACTATAGTGCACCACGCAG
>JALWQP010000167.1 GCA_027083045.1 Desulfurococcales archaeon | reverse complement strand
ATGTACGAAGAATGCTTGATACTATTAATTTAAGTAGTGTGGATGGACTAAGTGAGAAGTACATCCATACGTATCGGTTATACCTTGAGGCCGTCAGTATACCCTACATACGAGACCTCGTAATTGAGATCATGGAAATAGTAGATAACAAGAGTGGTGGCCGTGGCAAGTATAGTGAGATGCTTAAGGATCTTCTTTCAGAAATTAATGGTATTATTTAGGAAGACGCCCTATACTATTCTAAATACACTTATAGACTGATAGCATACCAATTATTACCTATAGCGGGCTATCATTCTGATCACTTTACCCCATACATATCTAGACGAGATCCCGACTATCTTTACAAGAGCACGTGCTCCATCCATTGATTCTTCAAGCCGATCTCTAATGAAAATTGTTGGGCCATGCATGACAGGATATCCGTACCATTTCATGTTTTCCTTATTAAGAATTAGATAGGCTTCCACAGACTTGTTTAACAAATCCTTTTTCCTAGAATAATTGAATCGTTGAATGCGTCTCTTGATCGCCGCGATTATGTCTCTGTATTTTTCAATCTGCGGCTTTAGGTTTTGGAAGGCTGTTCGAGGTAATGGGGTATATTTGTAAAGTGTAATTTTTTCAACGCCTGCTTCTCCTAGTTTTTTGATTATGGTAAGCGTTTTTCTATATGTTTTAAACCCTTGATACGGTAGTCCGTACATCAAATAGACGTAGGGTCTTAGTCCATGGCTCCTCAAAATTCTGCAAGCCAATACTACTTTCACAGGATCAGCGGGTTTTCCTATGAGCTCATTATACTCTTTATCGCCAGTCTCAAGCCCGATATGAATAGGTGTTCCTTTTAGATATCTTCCAAAGATTCTCGCGACTTTCACATCGACCAAGCAGGCCTTGATGTTCTCAATGAAGATCTTTACTTTTCCATGCTTAATCTCTTCTATTTCATGGAGGCGCGATAGGAGCTTTTCAATAGCTTCATAATTGGGCGGAGGATTACAAGGATCTGTGAGAGGCTGAGGGTATACCAGTTCCTCTCTCATATAATCGAGGAAATCAGGGGCACTAAGCACTATTCTTTCAGCACCGTTTGCAATAAGCTCCTCTATCTCAGAAACTATAGACTCTATACTTCTTGATCGTGGAGGTCCGAATAGTGCTGGTACGCTGCAAAAACCGCAACCGGGAGGGATGTTTGCTGGACATTTGAGCCTCGCATTCAGAGGTCCTTTTACACAGATATTACAGTGGACACACCCAAGGATACTTAGTCTGGGTCTCACGAAATTGCTACATCCTCTAATGGTCTCAACATATATTCTAAGAAACCATGGCTTATCATATGATAACCATATCTTTGTCCAAGGCCTCAATTTATCAAGTATATCTTTTGGTGTATGGATGCTCGGGCCCGTAACCCTAATAGAACCCCTATCTCTATATGCTAGGGCTGGTATCTTTGCTAGTTCTTCGGGCTCGTTAATAGTCTCAGGTCCTTTCTCTCCGAAAAGTTTTTGTAACGGTATTTCTCCTTCACCAATGATTACAAGGTCTGCAAGTCCTTTCTCTAATATAGTTTCATAATCGTACGAACCTGGACCACCAACGATTATTTTTGCCTGACTATTGTATCTTTTTATCAGTTCGCGTATTCTCCTTAATGCGCCAATGTCTTGCGACATAATAGAGATAAGCACGACAGGATAGTTTCTAGCCACTTGTTTGTTCTCAAGGAGCTTTTCGTAACTGAGTAAAAGCACATTGTAACCCAGCGATTCAAGTACCCCTGCCACAACTCTAGGACCTGCTCCGACTACATCGAATGTGGAGTATCTTCTCCCTTTAAATCTGGCTAGGGCATCAATAACTAAAATGCCTGTCAAAACACTCCCCCGCGTTCGTATCTGGATATATCGGTTCTATAGGTATCCCTTATATATCCCTGATACTTGGATAATGTATTAAACGAGGTGTCATCCGTGGCAGAATATAATGCTAACGAGTCATTAGCGGAAATGCATATACACGAGAGTTTAACCAATTTAGCGAGGCTTGCAAGTGATGTATTCAGGTCATTCAATGAAATAGTTGTTAATATAAGAGAAAACACTGATTTTCAGAGACTCTACACTAAGCTACGAGGTCTCAAAGATAACGTTGAAGATAACAGGATAATGTTCATGGAATACCTGGTAAGACTTGGTGATGCTGTTACCAATCGTAATCTCTACATAGATTTAGCTCTAAAAATAGATCGTTCATCACAGTTACTAGATGGTGCCTCATATAGATTAGCACTATATAGAACTAAGGGACTTAATATGGATGAAGAACTGTTTGGACTGTTAAAGGAGATCGCTGCAGCCCTTATAGCGGAATACGATAGTTTCTGTGATGGCTTATCAAAGCTGAGAATAGATCCTAAGAAAGCGCTTCAGAAGGTAAAAAGCATCAATGATCTAGAGAGTAAGATTGACGAGCTCTATAGACACATTACATTCACACTATACTCTAAGTATGCTGATAATATAGTGGGGCTCATGGTTCTGAAAGACGCGGTTGATTTCATGGAGAATACAGCTGACACTATTAAGGAACTTGGTGAGGATCTACGATACCTAGCACTACAGAGAGCATTAATAGCTTAGAAAACATTGAAAACATTAAGTGCAAGGGCTATTTGCTCTACAACCGTGTAATTGTGCCTGATTATGAATGCGCAAATATTCTTTACTGGGAGTTAGGCTACTATGGAACATT
>JALWQP010000166.1 GCA_027083045.1 Desulfurococcales archaeon | reverse complement strand
GTACCCGTAATGTGCTCAGCTTTGTTTTGACCGTGTATTACTTGTTTAATGCATGTGGTCTAAGTTCCTTGCGAAGAAATACACGATGTAGGATACTGTGCTTGAACATGGTTATGTGGAGTTCTCGCTTAGTTGTTTTTCTTTGTGCGTGTTTTGATGAGATATTATTTTGTTGAAAAAGCCTATGCTGTTATTTTCCCTCTGCAGCGTTCTCCTTTTTCTGTCCGGGCTCTACGGTTACGTGGCCGAATCCCGTTGCTCTCCCTACTCCTACGCCTAGTGCTGCCATGTATGTTAGTATTTCTCCCAGATATTTCTCCATGTCTATGTATCTCCCGTAGTACTGTAGATAGTCCTGGTTGATGAAGAGGTTCATGTACCCGGTTATTGTCGGCTCCGGCCTGTGCTTGTAGATGACCCATTTTAGCTTCACGGTTTTAAGGGTGGTGTATGGCTCGTTGAAGATCTTGTGGAGTATCAGGAGCTGCCTCCTGTATTTCCTGAGGCTGTACGAGCCCGTGCTGTGCAACATAAGGTAGAGCGGTGTCGAGAATATGTTGAAGACTGTGGGTATGAGTGACTTGTGTTTCGTCCGCTTGAAGGGATCCCTCAGCATTGTGGGGGAGGAGAACACTATCTTGAGCTTACCGCTCCCCAAGACCCTCCTCACGGTATCGAGTATTGCCTCCCTCATATTGATGTACTCCAGCTCGCTAAGCACGGCGCACACACTCTGATCCATGAAGACGAAGCAGTCGTCGAGACCCATCACCGCTTCCAGGAATTTTTCATGGCTCAACAGCTTCTCGGAGAAACCAATATAGAACCAGTAATCCCCGTTCAAAACAACTCTGGAGGGCCTACCATCGCACCTGGCCGTATCGCCCCTGCAGTCAATACTGCTGTACACACACCTAATCCTCCCACCGACACGGGTATAGAGCGGGGAAACATGGATAAGCTTCGGATAACCCGACCGAGAAGGCTGGAAGAACCCGCTGAGCTCCGGCAACACCCTAATAATAATGGTCTTGACAAGCTTACCAGTGAACAAAACACCCCTAAAACCCTCAACATACAAGCCTACACGGAAGAAATGAATATTGTTGCTCATCATACACAGCCCCATATAGACGAGGTATTATCTGCACTCGACCGGTATGATAGCCTTAATTTCCTCTATTTCGCTCTTGGAGTAAAATTTTGAAGCATATCCTCCTAATCTATTGCTTCTCTCTATAGACGCTGCCGTGTAATCAGCTAATGAGATTAATCCTGTCAATACGGCGTTGTATATGAAGGCTTCATTAACATTCTTGCTACGCAGGTAACCCTCTATTTTCTTGATTTTTTGCTCCAAAGTTCTAGCTGTATAGAGGCTAAAAAGAGTATCGCGCATGTTTGGTAGGGCTTTTTCAATAATATTATCTAGTATGTTATTTAGTTGGCAGGGCACCATCTCAGAGTATCTTTCTAAGCATGTTTTTATGCCTAGAATATATTTTTCCAGATCACTTCTTTTCACAACATTATACACGCCATTCACGAATTTTATGAGTCCTCTGTTCATAGCTTCAATTAACTCGTTTAATCCACGGTTCATTGAATAATGGTGTCTCTTAACGGATTCCACCAAGAGATACCTCAGCATTTGATAATCTACTCCAGCTACATCATCCTCGAGGATTTGCTCGCTGATCTTATACATTAGTATGCCGCCAACAATTTCGTGGAACGCGTATCCATAATTCCATTTGGCGGGTCTCTCTTGGTACATGATCATTATTTTCCCTATGTCATGTAGTAGAAACGGTAGGAGAAGGTAGGAGTGAATAACCTCTCTATGGTCATCTCTTTCTATTATCCTGCAAGTGACAGTATAAAGTCTCTTGTTGATATTTGTCTTTAAAGCGACGAGAAGAGTGTCTATGGAGTGCCCTATTAAACTATATCTCCTGCCATCCTTATCGACGTATGCATGGAAATACATTGTTTCGACCCCCAGCGGCTAACAATCCTAGTCAACCAGCAAACCTTTCCAGGGCTTGTAGAGCCTAGGTTCGACTACTATGCCGGAAAAGAAGCCAATGCCACGGGATAAGTTCCTATGAACCCTGTATCCACAGAGACTCCCACATATTATCTTCTTTAGTTCCGCAGGATCTCTTGGAGCTGTTTCAAAGCAAGGATAAGGCTCACCGTTATCGTCAAAAACAATATATAGTATGAATGATTTCCTTGAAAGAAGAGTGTTCGCCCTAATTAAAAGCCAAGCTAAGCTTACTGGTACCGCTTCAACAAATAGTTCTTCAATAGTAATATCATTTGCCGAGGGTTGATCTGTGATATCCATTGGAATAATAGGTATCAAAACACTATTCCTAATAATACCGGTGTTTTTCATACATGATTCATACATTAGTTGCCTTGTTTGCGTCCAGCTTATTCTTGCTGAGAGAATTATTTCTTTGAGTGCATGGAGAAGCCCTGTATCGATTACTGGCGTTAATCCCTGATAGATTTTCTCGATCAAATCATAGTAGCCTATGATGTCGCTTGAATCTCTTCCCCTAGGTAGTCTCCAGTTTATATTATCCCCGTACTCCTTGATCAGTTTCAGCGTATTCATCACTATTTCAGGATCATATATGTTTTTATAGCTGTCCTCACCATCGTTGATGATAAATACTAGGCCGGTTATGTCGTCTCTTAGTTCCCTGTTTATTCTCCCGATTCTTTGAATAAGGCTTGTGGGAGGAGCAGGATCAGTGTAGATAGTGTCGAAGCTTACGTCTATTCCGGCCTCTACTACCTGGG
>JALWQP010000165.1 GCA_027083045.1 Desulfurococcales archaeon | reverse complement strand
CTGATACTCTGGCGATACTGGTTGGACATTACCTGTATACCATACGAAATAGTAGGTATGGTTCTTGTCCTCGTAGTTGAGATAAAGTATACCATCCACCATTATCTTGTAGATAAGCGGTAGCTTGTTTGGCTCATCGAATCTAGGCGATAGAAACGCTAAGCGCTGGCTCTGCACAATGTAGAGATAGAAGTACTTCGATACATCCTCACGTGCTATCCTCACCATCCAGTAGCTCTTCGGTAAATCGACAAGACCCACAAATGTTCCCCCGCCAACAATTGGCACGACTGTAATAGTGTTGTTCTTGCCCGGTATGAAGCGGAAGACATCGAAGACCAGTATATAGGTCTGGTTCTCTGGTGCTTTGAGCTCCTTTAGTATCTTGACAGCCTCGGTCTCATTGTATGCTGTCAATACTTTTGCTAGTAGAGATATTTGTGTACCATTCAGTGTCGCGCCGTCTGCAAGGGTTGCCCTATGCGCTCCAACACTTATCCAGTATCCATAGTCCCACCACGCTACTATGAGAGCGTTTCTTGCCGTGTTCTTCTCTAGGAATTTCAGGGTATCATACCATGCATTAGTACGAGCGTTAACTGGAGCGCCACCAGCCATTATTGATGGTACCATCCTAATGTGGCTATTATATGTGACCGCACCAGCTGCTGCCAGGTTTATTAGCGCTAGGACGACAAATACGAATGCTATGATCCTTGCCGAGGACTTATGCCTGAAGCTAACTCTTCCTCTCTTCCGCTCCATTATTTCTTTCCTGCTTGGCAAGAACTTCTGGAAGAGCCAGCCGAGGAAGCAGCCCGCAACCGCTAGGCCATAGGTAGCGGCTGTGGCCTCGAAATATGTCGCGTTCATATATGCGTAAAACGCTATTAGGAAAGCCAGCGCTAGATAGATTCTGTCGGCGCGGCCCTTATATAAGAGATAGAAAGCACCAATTACTGCAAGGATCAGTGGTGACACGAAGAATAAGGCATAGATACCAGTACCCCAAGCAGTGAAAAGACCGGTCAATCCCTTCGCAACTAGTGCTGGCTGTTGCTCCGCAACACTCTCGACGAGCGGAGATACGTGTACGAACCGCAGACCCAGCGCCCATGCCAGCCTGCCGCTGACGGGTATTATGCCTTGAACCGCTAATACTACGCCAGCTATTACTCCGAAGAATAATATTAGGAAGTAACGTGCCGGCGTCAGTATTTTCTTCTTGAAATACTTGCTATTACCGAGCACATAGTATATGATGGGGAGAACCAGGGATGCTAGAGCCAGTACGCCAATACCCTTGGGGTTGAATCTCGGGAAGAAACCCAGAGCTTCTGGTATAGTGGGCGCTGCAAACGATAGAATGAGAGCCAAGAATATGAGCGTTATATTATACTTAAGGAATCTCGGTGTTATCTCCTTCGGCGCGAACAAGGGGTAGAGGATCATGAAGGCTATCAGGCCTATCCATACATAGAGGAATCCGCCCCAGAACCAGCCGACAGACGCCATACTGAGAGCGGCTAGTATGAGGTACGTGATCTTTTGCTTTACATTAACGTCTTTACGCTTATATGTCTTCATCAGTCTCGAGTAGAAGTATATGAATAGGAAGACCATAGCCATTGCAACGCCTTCCTTCTCCACGAACCCCACGATCGTCCTATCACTTGCCGCCGGAACCAAAGCATAGAGGAGGGCCGCCATGAGACCGGCTATGGTACTCCCATCCATAACCTCTCTCCCAGCGAAGAACAACGTTATGAATGTAAATCCGGCAAATACTAGTGGTTGTAGCGCAACCCATGCTTTGATCGTGATCCCTAGGCTTCCCACAACATAGTATGTTAGTGCTGTCCATATTGGTATACCCGGATAAGCAGATAACAGGAAATTCCTCCCCCATGGATACCAGAACAGATGAGTGGCGGGGTTAGACGGTGTCAGAGTGTACCAGCTAAGCAGGCCATGATAATACGTGTAGTTTGTCTGCCAGTACTCGATCCATGGGTCGTTAGCGTGGAGCTCTAAGCCCCATTTGATCGCCGGTAATGCGCGCAGGTATATTCCTATTCCAGCGAAAACCGTAAGGAGCACCGCAGTCAGGATTTTTGAAAGACCAGGCCTTTTATCCAGTGCTTCATAGATCTTGGTAATGAGCTTTTCGAATTCATGCGACATTCTTTTCCCCCATAAGCCAAAGTGGTAAGCAAATTTGTAATTATTGCAGGTTTATCTCTGGGTTTCAAGGGTATGTCTGATAGAATATAAAAATATTGTATGGTATTATCCTGATCGCGTCCTATCAATGTGTTTGGACCGGGTGTTTCAAGGTATTAGGAGCGCGAGTATGGCTTTCTGTACATGTTTCCTGTTCTCTGCCTGATCCCATACTACGCTCCACTTACCATCAATCACTTCATCGGTTACTTCTTGTCCTCTATGCGCTGGCAGGCAGTGCATGAATATGGCATTCGGCTTTGCATAGTTCATGAGCTCCTTGTTAACCTGGTATGGGCTTAGATCACGTACTTTCTTCTCCTTGATCGATTCTTGGCCCATGCTCACCCAGACATCAGTATATACGACATCAGCTCCCTTGACGGCTTCGACGGGATCCCTTATGATCTCGTATTCACCGCCGTTAGGTGCTGCTGTTTCCTCGAACATCTTCACTATTTTCGGATCGGGATCGTATCCCTCGGGACTAGCTATTATTATCTTACCACCCAGAATACCGATTCCCAGCATGAGGCTGTGCAAGACGTTGTCTCTCCCATCACCGACAAACACTATTTTGAGCTTCCTGAGATCTCTACCTTTCTTCTCCATAATAGTGTAGATATCAGTCAATGCC
>JALWQP010000164.1 GCA_027083045.1 Desulfurococcales archaeon | reverse complement strand
CTTCATTGTAGTCGTCGGGGAGATGGCCCATGAACCTTGCATCGGCCCCTAGCTGTTTGAGCCCTGACGTGATGAGCTGGCCGTTAACATCATAGACTTTTCCCGGGCTCAGCTTCTTCCAAGGCTCTATGACCTCGTCGCCAGTCGAGAAAACAGCAATCCTAGGGCGGATGTAAGTCTTTATCCTCGTTATTCCAAGACCTGCGAGTAAACCTATCTCTCTGAACCCTATTCTTGTGCCTGCCTCGAGAACGAGGTCTCCGAATGATATATCGTTTCCTGTCGAAGAGATGTTTTCCCCGGGCACGACGCTCCTATATATCTCGACCTCATCGTTAAGCCTACGCGTGTACTCGACCATGACAACGGCGTCTGCCCCTCGCGGGATCATCGCGCCCGTCGCTATCTCGGCTGTTTCCATGGGATCTATGCTTATCTTGGGGTGTTGGCCGGGCTTAATTACACCCACTATTTTCAAGCGCGCTGGATGAAGATCGTCTGCCCCTGCAAGATCCTCGGAGCGCACCGCATACCCGTCGACTAGACTTCTATCGAAAGGAGGGTGATCGATGGGCGAGTATATATCCTCCGCCAATACTCTTCCTAGAGCTTCCGTTATATCTACTTCCTCAACGCCAAGCGGTTTGATCGGATAGTATTGCTCTATAATCTTCATGGCCTCATCAAGAGACACTAGTTTATGGAAAATCCTTCTCTCCGGCACTTCCAAAGCACCTTGGCAAGCCTTAATATAAAGTCCATGTTACCTGTAGATAAAATATCCGGTTTATACCGTTTTTATTATACTTGTGGCAGAATGGTGGCTTGTTAATGGACGTGGATAAGCTCGTGAATTATGGACTTCCAAACACTGTTGTCGAGGTATTGAAGAAACGAGGGATTAGAAGCCTGAACCCCGTGCAGGCAGAGGCTATTATGAAAGGATTATTGTCTGGCAAGAACTTGGTCGTAGCGTCACCTACCGCCAGCGGTAAAACCCTTATAGGTGAGCTAGCGCTTGTTAAGACCGCTCTCGAGGATGGTATGGGTCTTTATCTCGTCCCATTAAGGGCTCTTGCATCGGAGAAGTATGATGAGTTCAAGAGCTGGCAGGAGCTAGGCCTCAGAATAGGGATCTCTACAGGCGACTATGAATCTCCGGGAGAGTATCTAGCCAGATACAACATCGTTGTGGCTACTTATGAGAGATTCGATAGTTTGCTACGGCTTAAGCCGCGATGGCTCGACAGGATTAGGACTATTGTTGTTGATGAGCTACATATGATCGGTGATCCCGAAAGAGGCCCCGTCCTAGAAATGATTATCGCGAGACTGAGGAATACAGGTGTTCAGATAGTTGGGTTATCCGCGACGATCAGTAATGCAGATGTATTGGCTGAGTGGCTGGAAGGGGAATTGATAAGGAGTGATTGGAGACCAGTAAGGCTGGTTGAAGGAGCCTTTGATAGAAGGCGTCACACGATAGTGTTCGTTGATGGTAGGAAAGAGAAAGTTGTCCACCGCCTAGGCTCTTCTGCTCTCTCGATCGCGCTACACAGCGTTGAGCGCGGAATACAGGTACTGGTATTTGTAAATAATAGAAGGAAAGCGGAAGAATGGGCTTTCAGGCTCTCTGAGCACATGAACATATTAGCGCACCTAATCGATAAGAACAGGCTCGAAGAACTGCTTTCAAGGCTCAGCGAGTCTCCGAGCAGGAAAGAACGGGAAATGCTCGAGAAACTACTTAGGAAAGGCGTTGCCTATCACCATGCAGGACTAACAAGTATTGCAAGGAAAGTAGTTGAAGAAGCATTTAGAGAGAGAATAGTCAAGGCCGTCTTCGCGACGCCCACGCTCGCAGCAGGCGTTAACCTGCCTGCACGCAGGGTGCTTGTCTCGATAAAAAGATATGATCCATATAGGAGGAGAATGGTTGGAATACCTGTTTTCGAGTACAAGCAAATGGCTGGTAGAGCTGGTAGGCCTATGTATGACGATATAGGTGAGGCAATAATCTATGATGCGGCCAGTATCTTAGAAGCATCTAAATATATTAGGGGAGAACCCGAGCCCGTAATTAGTAGGCTAAATAATGAGAGAAGCCTAAGAATACACACGCTCTCACTGATCGCTACGGGCCAGGCACAGAGCATAAAGGAGCTCATCAAAGTATACAGGGAGACACTATTCTTCAAACAATATGGTAGTACAAGGTATCTCGAAAACCTACTGGATAATATAGTTGATGAGCTCATCGACTGGGACATGGTAATATATCGGTCGGGGATACTGGAGCCTACAAGGATCGGTACATTAACAGCCATAACATACCTCGACCCATTATCAGTACATAGGTATCTCTCACTCGTGAAAGATGAGGTGGGCACATTTTATTTATTACATCTCATAGCATACACACCGGACTATTTGCGGAGCAAACCTTACATCAACTATAAGGTGGTAGATTACCTAGAGCCTGAAGCATGGGATCTCGCTGAAGAAGGGGTAATACCGGATCCCCCTCAGGACGAGTTCGACTACCAGCTATGGCTACAAGCCTTTGTGCAGGCAAAAATGCTTCATGACTGGATAAACGAGGTGACAGAAGACAATATAGTCTCAAAATACGGTGTAGGGCCAGGCGACATATACTCGGCCAGAGACACGGCTGCATGGATTGCTTCAGGGCTTTCAAGGATTGAGCGCCAAAGAAACCATGACATCGCGGATAAGCTCGAGAAACTGAGTATGAGGCTAGAATACGGGGTTAAAGAGGATGCATTAGAACTCGTAAAGATAGAAGGTATAGGCAGAGTAAGAGCACGTATACTTCTCAGCCACGGTATAAGGAGTATAAGAGATCTAGCGAAGATGACCGTAGAGGAACTATCCAAGCTCCCTACCTTCGGCCCCAAGATATCTGAAACCGTTATACGAGAGGCGAAAGCCAGAATAGAGGTGCACGACTAGTATGATTAGTTTTTATATACTTATCACTGTGAATAAGATGTTAATGCAAAGGTGAACGTTTATGTCATCTACGTGGGATATGCTGGTGAATGCTTTCACTAACATGGTCATCGAGATCATCAACTATTTGCCGAAGATAATAGCGGCCATAATAATCGTTCTCATAGGATATATGATCGGTTACCTTGTCAAAAAAGGCACTAAAGCCCTCGTAGATAAGCTGTTATCCGGCGTCATCAAGAAGACAAGGATTGGGCGTAGCATGATCGAGTCGGGCGTGGATCTAGGCAGTCTTGTAGGCAACGTCCTCCTCGCGCTGATCATTGCATTGTCTGTACTTGTATCTGTGACAATACTGGGTTTCACGGGCTATGTCGGATCATTAATTGTGTTGGCTGCTCAGATAATATTCAAAATAGTTGCTGGCCTATCAATAATTGTGATCGGTATACCGGTTATCCTAGTACTTTCAGAATACATAGCAATGTTCTTCAGTAAAATGTTTCGTGAAAAACACGATTTAATGACTGAGCTTATCTACGACGTATCAGTTCTTGTCCTTTCAATATTCATATTATCAGTAGCTATCGACGTCATGTTCAACTACTCATTACTTCTCAACTATTTGATCACCTCGGCGCCCGCCTTCATAGGAGCCGCCATAATACTCATCATAGGCTATGTTATAGGAGATACTATCGGTAAGATAGTAAACCGTATAGTGAGCCAGATCCTAGATAAGCCTCTCGAAGCAACCGATATCGGACGTACGATCAAGAATATGAATATTAATATATCTGATCTAATAGGAGGCTTGACGAAAGCATTCATAATAGTGGTAGCGATCGTTGCAGCCGTCGAGATAATGAATATCGGTGGTTTAACGGGACAGCTGGTATACCAGGTGGCCATCTATCTACCCAAGCTAATCGGAGGCATAACAGTTCTAACGCTTGGACTAATACTCAGTATTGGGTTAGCAAGGTACATTGGCAAATTCCTCCAGAAAGCCTTTAGTAACGGGTTCGAGGATGTCGCGAAACTTGTGGAGAACCTGATCCTACTAGGCCTAACAGCAGTAGTTATAACTATTGCTCTAAACATACTCATGCTGCAAGGGTCACTCATATACCCGCTAATACTAGGCATACTGGTCATAGCCTCCGGTATCTATATTGCTGGGGTCGCCGCCAAGATACTGGCAAAGGTCCATCCCGCCTATAAGTACACGGTACCACTTATCGAAACCCTGATAATACTGTCGTTTTCAATAATCGGTATCGCCGGGATATTTGCAGAATACGCTGGAGCCATCGATGTTATAAAGAACATATCGTGGGGAATAGCCATAGCATTTGCCGCACTGCTAATACCAATAATATTCCACTACACAAGGCTGGCTTGGAGAACAATACCCGAAGAGGAAGACAAGCGGAACAATCAATGAGGATGCACATGTATCATGATAAGAAAAACGATTATCCTCGACCTCTATACGGATGAGCCGGCCGGTCTGGGTGTTCCCCCGTATATCAATACATGGCCCAGACTAGTTGCAGGAGCCATATGGATGGAGAACAAAGACGTAGACATAAGATATTACACTATTGACGAAGTACGACATAACATGGATTCATTCATTAGGCAGGCCGAAGCCTCCGATATATTAGTAGTTATAGGAGGCGTAGAGGTTCCCGGTAAATATATTGGAGGCAGGCCGGGAACCATTGATGAAGCCGAGAGAATACTAGCACTAATAACCAAACCCTTGAAGATACTAGTAGGCCCAGCGGCGCGACACGGCTTTGGCTCCGGCGGAGGCACAACAGCCTTCTCGAGAAATATGCTCAAGAAAATATTCGATGAAATAATTGCCGGAGATCCAGAAATATTCTTCAGCGAGCTCATAAGATACGGTTTCGAGAAAGCGGACCCGAGAAAAACAAGGACAAACTACGAATTTGCGGATAAGGCGTTCATTAAGGGCGCGAAGATAATAGTGATGCACCCAAATCATGGCAGAAACCTCGTCGTCGAGATAGAGACCTACAGAGGGTGCCCAAGATATATTTCTGGAGGATGTAGCTTCTGCATAGAGCCTCGATGGGGTAAACCCATCCAGCGAAGCCCTAGATCAATAATTGAGGAAGTAGAAGCACTATACAGATACGGCGCGAGACACATCAGGCTCGGAAGACAACCAGACATACTCGTATACGGGAGCAAAGAAATGGGAGAGAAAGAGTTCCCAAAACCTGCTCCGGAAATACTTGAAAAACTCCTCTATGGTATAAGAAACACAGCACCAGGCCTAAGAATATTACATATAGATAATGTTAACCCTGGAACAATAGTGCATCATCCAAGGGAAAGTATTGAAGCACTAAAAACAATAATAAATTACCACAGCCCGGGCGACGTCGCCGCCCTAGGAATAGAGTCATTTGACGAGAAAGTCATTAAGGCAAACAATCTCAAGGTTTATCCTGACGACGCAGTAAAGGCTATCGAGATAATAAATAGAGTTGGAAAGATGAGGGGCTGGAACGGCCTCCCCCATCTCCTTCCAGGAATAAATCTTCTCTATGGATTACCGGGTGAAACGAGGGAGACATATAGGATAAACTACGAGTACTTAAAGAGAATCTATGACAAAAATCTCCTCGTGAGAAGAATAAATATCAGACAAGTAACGGTCTTGGAGAATACGCCTCTATGGCTAAAGAGGGATACGGTTAGGAATATACTTAGACGACATAAGGGCTTGTTCAAAACCTATAGGCTCCGGATAATGAGTGAGCTTGATAAGAAGTTCCTCGAAAAAATAGTTCCACCCGGGACCATTCTTGATTATCTATATGTTGAAAGACACGTGGGGAACCTAAGTATCGCGAGGATGCCGGGAAGCTACCCAATAACAGTTAAGATCCCGTGTAGAATAGGCTTGTGGAGAATAATCTCGGCAAGAATAAGAAGTGTTGCGGCAAAAAGTGTTACAGGTAGACCCATAGGACTCGGCTACTGTGGATAATGATCTTTAGCGTTATCCTCATATCTTATGATCAGCTCGCCATCATTGTTTTCATCAATTATGATCTCCGGGTATCCCTCGAGCATATTATGACCCATTGCAAGCGGATCCTGATACGCGCCTGTATGGAGGAAGGCTACATAGTATTCCTCGTTTTCTCTGGGAAGATGAAGAGGTATACCGCGTAGAATTATCCTTTTTCCAGGTATCCCGAGCAACCTATTATCTTCTTTAGTGAATATGTCGTCAAACTTTTCTGGAAGCATGCTAATAAACTCGGATACCTCTCCCATCGAGTCACATGTTATATCGCTTATCGTGGCGAGTACATCTGGTCTTCTATCGAGCATACTGCAAGGAACGATCTGGAAATACTGGTTCAGAATGACATTGTCGGGAAGTATGTTGAATAACGAGAAAGACAAGACATACCTTCTGCTGGGGGAGGTAAGAAATCTATATAGTGGTCTACCTGTCCTAGTATTTTCCGCCAATTCTTTCAATGCATTGTTTTTATCAATCATATAGTTCTCTTTGGCCTTTTTGGATATTTCCTCATATATGGCCTCAATCATTCCTTCCAGGAGCTCTCTACGCTTCAAGTCTATGTTCTCCGTGAACGATAAGAGCCTATTGATGATGTTCTCAGATTCCCGGGCCAATTCCGATAATTCTTTAATTGTTTTTGAAGAATGTATCTTTTCAACAAGCTCAATCTCTGTTCTCAACTCTGAGATGTATGGTCGTATGTCTATGACCCGGGCCACACTGATCCTGTGGGGCGCAACTATTGCCCTGCCCGACTCAAACACTATATCGGGTGGCAGGATACCGTGTTCTTCTGCGTGTTCTTTGAAGATTTTAAGCATTATCTCTACGTATTCGCGGAAAGTATAGTCGGGACTGTATAATGAGCCGGACAAAGTAGATTCATAGTCGAAAGCAAGTCCCCCACCAGTGTCGATGTATCTAAGGCCGGGGAGATATCTTTCCTTGAGAGCAATATAGGTGTTTATCATTTCTGTAAACATTTTCTTCAGAGTGTCTTTGGTTACGATCTGTGAACCATAGTGAAAGTGTAGCATTATAACCTTATCTTTGATCCATGGGTGTTTCTCCATTATCTTATAAATACTTGATAATGGTAGGCCGAATTTCGATGATAAGCCTGAACTGGACGACCATATGCTTTCTCCTCTGAACATAGGCCTAACCCTAAATCCGATCCAGATCTTATCACCAATGTGTTCACGTATTTCCTCGAGTAGCCCGGCCTCCCTTATGCTCTCGATATCTATGATCGCTTCACCGTATGCTTCTTTGTTTTCAACAACACGTTTTAGGCCTTTAGCATCCTTTACTCCGTCGACTACTAGTAAGCCATTGGTCTTGATAGATAATGCCTTGTAGAGTTCGGGGAGGGTGCCCGCCTCCCAGCCCCACGAGTATTTCTCGCCGTATTTCTTTATACTCTTAAGGACGAGTTCATGGTGATTGACTTTTAACGGGTATACTGGCCTGAAGCTTCCGTGGTAGTTCTTTTCTTTGATACTTTTGAGGAATAAGCCTGCAACATAGTCTATCATCTCTCCTATCCATGGTAGTATCCTGATATTAGCGCCCGGTAGCCCATGTTTTTTCAATAGTTCAGCAATGGACAGGGATTCCCCTTTGATCTTAACTACTAGCTCGCCTTTTTCATTGATATCGAATAGCTGGTTGTTCAATACCCCCTTAAGTCCGTAGAGCTCCCTGGAATTCTCTATACCCCAAACCATACCCCTTTTCCCCTGGACATCTCCTACCCTAGACTTGAAGTGTCTTGGGGGATATAGAGGTTTCTCAGGATTTTAAAGAGCTGATCCATATCGAATAAATAGGTGCTCACCCGGTATTCCAAAAATGGAGTGATCTCCATGGAGGGCCGTGAGAGGATCGAGGCATACATAGTTAATCTAGAGAGAGCAATAAAAATACTGGAACACAGAGAGATACCAGCTAAATATAAGCCTTTACTCGAGAACGCTAAGGCCTATCTAAGTGATGCAAAATACTATCTTTCAAAAAACGATTATCTTACAGCTTTAGCATGTGTAGCTTATGGTGAAGGCCTGATCGATTCCCTCAGACATATCAGTGAAATAGATATTGATTGGAAACCATTATCCAGCCTCCTGTCTAGGCCAAAAGTACTGGTTGCAGGTAGTTTCGAGATACTTCACCCGGGCCATCTATACTTGTTCGAGAAGGCATGGGAGTTGGGAAGAGTCTATGTGGTAGTCTCTAGGGACTCTAATTTCGAGAAGTTCAAGGGGAGAAAACCGGCAATACCAGATAGATATAGGGTTGAAGTTGTTCGTTCAGTACGTTATGTCCATGAAGCTGTCTTGGGAGATGAAAAAGATTATCTTAAGCCGGTCCTCGAGATATCCCCTGACATAGTATTATTAGGCCCTGATCAGTGGCCGGATAAGGAGAAGCTCGAAGAAGAATTGAGAAAACGGGGCCTCGGGAAGACCAGGGTGTTGAGGCTTAAGGAGCCCTTCAAGGACGATATATGTAGGTCTTCAAAAATAATCAGACGTATCCTAGAAATACACGGGTGTGTTGATAAATAGAACTATAAAGTCTTCTCTGAACCAAGCAGTTCCTCGAAGAGCTTCTTCCTCTCTTCCAGCTGTGCTTTATGTTTCTCAGCCTCATTGTTGGCTAGGCTCGCCAGGCCCTTAAGGTCAACGTCCGGCTTATACCATGTACCAGTATTCTTTACTATATCTGCAAGTTTCGCAACGTTGTAGCCGACATTATATGAGTCGAGGACTGCTTGGTCATCCTCTGTGACATCCTCCACTGAGTGATGATATGCAATAGCCCAACCAGGGATATGTACGCCCATACTATTTAGAACGATCATCATATGCGCGAGCGCCAGTATTGTCCCGCTATCGTTTCCCGTAGCGATTAGTCCCGCTACTTTTCCTTCGAGGAGGCTCCTGCCAGTTATGAATATCATGTTCTCCATGCTTGTCAGCCTGTCAATGAAGTTCTTCATGATACCGCTCATGCCGTACCAGTAGACTGGGGTGACCATTATGAAGCCGTCGCTCTCTAGGATCTTTTTCCCTATTGTGTTGAAGTCGTCATCATTGATGATGCATGGGAATCGGCAGTATTTTGTATTGTCACTGACGCATCCTAGGCACTCTTTTATCTTGTAGTCATAGAGATATATGATCTCAGAGGCTCCGCCTGCGTCCTCAACGCCCTTAGCAGCTATAAATGCGAGCTTGGTTACAGCTCCGTATTTTCGGGGAGAGCCGTGAAGTATTGTTATTCTGGCCATTTCTATCTCCCTCTTACTTCCTTCTCAGTCCTATGGTTGATTGAGGGAATATTATTTAAATGAATTGAGAAGCCTCAGTAACGCCGACCCACTTCATAACCTATACATTGAAGAATAATGTATAGGCTCCGACACGGGTTCGCTCATCATCGGCCACAAACTAACACTTAGATAGGCCGTGTTTAAAGTATTTTGAGGAGCTCAATGAGCGATGTTATGCATGGCCAAGGGTCTGCTGGACGACACAAGGTTTTCCACCCGTAATATATTGTTTTCAGCCCCGCTTTTCTCGCGGGCAATATATCGTTCTCTATGGAGTCGCCGATATGGACTATTTGGGCCGGATCCGCCCCGAGGAGATCCGCTAGTTCCATATAGAATAATGGGTTACGTTTAGGGATGCCTACGAGCTGAGTACTATATATGATCTTAAAGTATTTCATTAACTCATTGTCTTGTAGAACCTGATACGGTAGATCATGGGCACCAGTAGCTGTTGTGAGAACAAGTCTATAGCCCTTACCAACCAGTCCCTCGATAACTATTCTTGTATGATCCACGGGGACAAACCATTTCGCTCTCTCGGCTATGAAGTAATGATAGATCTCCTCTAGTTCACTCTCAGAAATATCAACTCCCGATTTCTTGAGGAACTTCAATAATACGTATCTGTGCCAGTGCTGGTAGCCGGGATGCTTAGTCTCTATTTCACGCCATATATCGTTGTATAGTCTAAGAGGATCGACAATATGCTTTGGAGCGTATCCTTTCCTTTCTAGATAGCATAGTATGTCTTTGAGAACATCACGTGCTGGTCGCACAGGGTTCCTAGGCTCACACCCGATATCCCAGAATAGGGTGCAGGCGGAATCAAGGCTAACATACTCGATCTCTCCCTTCAGCATGCCGTAACACCAATCACAATATTTTGGTGGGAAAGCAAGGTTATATTATTGGTTCACGAATTCCGTGGCTGGTGCTAGGTCTTGACTAATATAGATTGGGATGATGTAAGAAGACGTAGGGAGGAATTCTGGAGCTCTAGCCCTGTCTATAGGGCTATATACGAGAAGATGAAGAAGCAAGGATATCATTTCATCGCCACACTCGGTGTTGTTAAGAGGTGCCACTGGACACGTGAAGCCCTCGTGAACAAGAGGTTCTGCTACAAATGCCTCTGGTACGGGATCGAGAGCCACAGATGCATACAGATGAGTCCATTAGCTGCTTGGTGCTGGCTCAGATGTATGCATTGCTGGAGGCTACAGCCTGAAGATATCGGAATGCACTGGGATGAAACAAGGCCCCCGGTTGTTGATGAGCCGGAAGTTATCGCTGAAGAAAGTATTAGGGTACAGAAACAGATCGTATCAGGCTATAAGGGTAATCCACGAGTCGATCCAAAGATGTATGAGGAGGCAATGAACCCGAAACACGTAGCGATAAGTTTGACAGGCGAGCCAACACTATATCCGCGTCTGGGAGAGCTGATCAAAGAATACCATAGAAGAGGCATGACGACGTTCCTCGTAACGCATGGTGTACGGCCAGATGTTTTGGCCAGCCTCGAAGAGGAGCCCTCCCAGCTCTATATAAGCCTGGAAGCATGGAACAAAGAGAAATTCATGGAGTTCAATAGACCCATAGTCCCGAGAGCATGGGAACTAGTAATGGAGACCCTGAAGCTTCTCCCAAGCTTCTCCTGCCCAACTGTTTACAGGTTAACAATTATTAAGGGATTCAATGACTCCGAAGAGGCTTTAAAGGGCTTCGCAAAACTGATCGAGATTGGTAACCCGACATATGTAGAAGTAAAAGCATACATGTATGTCGGCTCGAGCAGGACGAGACTACAGCCGACCAATATGCCGAAGCACGAAGAAATAAGAATGATAGGCGAGAGACTAGCCGAGCTAACAGGATATATGTTGCTCAGCGAAAGCGTGCCGAGCAGAATTGTGTTGCTAAGCAGGATCAAACATCCGAAGAGGCATGGTAAAGGCTGTCCAGACGGTGTCGAGC
>JALWQP010000163.1 GCA_027083045.1 Desulfurococcales archaeon | reverse complement strand
ACGCCTAGATGCCCGTACTGCGGTAAAGCACCTATCCCTGCGGGCGCGAAGTTCTGTCCGTACTGTGGGCACCAGTTGAAATGGTGTCCTAATGGCCACGTTGTCCCCGTGGAGGTCAACTTCTGCCCTATATGTGGCGCTAAGGTGCAGTAGTTTTGACTGAGGAACAGCCCCTTGTCCAGGCTTTCAGATGTAGCCGTTGCGAGGCACCATTAAATGTAACGCCAGAAACCATCATAGCGGTTTGTAGGTATTGTGGATACCCTAACGTGTTAATGGCTAACCTGCCCGAGGAAGAGATTACAAGTATAAGGGTCGTTCCCAGTCTTCATGAGAAAGAAATACTCGAGAAAGCCATGGAGAGGACAAGGAGAGATCCTGATCTCAAAGGCATTGCTGATCAGATAAGATGGAGGAAACCCTACGGAGTATACATGCCCTTCTACACGGTTACGGCAAGCCTCGAGCTAGAATACTGGATGAAGCTAAGGATAAGATATGTTGAGAACATTAGACGCGGAAACAGGTGGGAGACAAGGACGTATAGCAGAACAATAGATGTATCTGGAAAGGTAAGTCTCCACGACGAGAAAATACCCATCCTAGCAAGAAAGGGCGTCCACGGGTTCAGTGTTAAGGCAATGGGGCTCCACTACATCAACAAGCACCCAGACACTGTTCCTCTGGCCGGTCTCGACTGGAAGAAATACGGGCTAAACACACTATCAGCTGAGTTCTCGAGGAGCAATGCCGAAGATATAGCCCTCGAGATAGGATTGAACAGGCTGAAAGCCAAGGCTTACGAGGAGGCGGTCTCAAGGGCAAGGGGCTGGAGAGGCAAGGTCGTGAACGTCAAGGTACTGGCGAGGCGCTACAACCTCGATGTAAAGAAGCTAGAAGTTGAGCCGCTCACACTTGTCCCATACTGGAGGCTCACCTACGAGTACCGCGGCGGTATATATCGTTACTATGTGAGCGGCTGGGACGGCGAAGTGGTGATCGCGGAGGAGCCGGTGCTACCGAAGCACAGGATAGGCTATCTCCTCGCAGGGATAGGTGGGGGAGGATTATCATCGCTCGGAGCAGTCATGGCGGCCACTGCGCAGATACATACCACGGCTTTCCTTGGAGCAGTATTCTTCGTGGGAGGAGTAATCCTATCCTACACGATGGGCCGGAGAATACTGAGCACAGTCAGAGTCGAATCGCCGTATGGAGGCGGTGAGGAGATCGAAGAAGAGGTTGAGAAAGTATTCGAGAAAGCAGAGAGCTTATTCGACATGGTTACGAGCGCCCCCATCATAGGAGGTGATATCTAGTGGCTGTCATGATGAGAGAGAAAGAGGGAATGGTCGAAATAAGGTGCCCATATTGCGGCGCCGAGTACAAGGTGCCCAGGGGATCAGTTTATGCCACATGTCCCTACTGCGGGACAACCGTGAAGATAGGTGAGCAGAGGGTTGAGGAGAAACACTATGTGTTCCGCCTAATGATAGACAAGAACAGGGCCTACAAGGACATAGTGGAGTATGCTGAACAGCAGTGGAACAGTGTCCGTGGACTGGTTGAGAAGGCCTTGGTGGAGAAGGCAATCCTCCACTATCTCCCACTATATATTATAAGGATAAATGTCAGGGTAGAGGCCGAAGAGGGGAGAGAATACAAGAAGTATGTCTCAGCCCTAGCAATGAAACAACCACCATTCCCCCTGCCACCTGACTACGGGTTCCCCGTAAGGGGCAAAGACACGTTCAAGCCATCAATAATAAAGAACACGAGATACTATATGCCAGACATACCACCATCACTGATCGTGTCGAGGCTTAAGGCCGAGTACTTAGAAGAGGCTAAGGAGCTTGCCGAAGCGCTTGGCGGCGCAAATATAGTGGATGAGTCAAGCATGGAGGGCGTAGCACACTACCCGTTCTGGGAGATACATTACAAGTACAAAGACAGGATCTATAGGGGAGTAATAGATGGGGCAGACGGTACAATAGTGTATCTAGAATACCCGCTGAGCACCACAGGCAGGATAATGACCCTATCCGCAGGAACAACGATCCTGCTCGGATGCGTCGGGCTTGGAGCAGGGATAGGGGCCTTGGCAGCCCATCCTCTCCTAGGGGCCGTGGCCGGGCTAATAAGCGGGATCGCCGGAGCCGTGAGATTGTTAACAGCTTCATTCTCCATAGTAGGCAGGTACAGGTATAACCCGGCCGAGGAAGGCTATCTAGCCCCCATCCGCTGATACACGTATAACGCTCTCTCAGCTACGTATTCCTTTTATTAAGTAGGATTATCCAAAATAATCATCTAGACGAGAATGGTGAACGATTTTGAAGCCCCGAAAAGCAGTGGTTGTCGGCCTAGATTGTGCTCCTCCCCGGATCCTATATGATGAGCTACGGGACGAGCTACCAGTTCTCGGCAAGCTGGTCAGTGAGGGCCAAAGATACCTTATGAGGACATGCCACCCCCCGATAACTATACCCGCATGGATGGTCATGGCCACCGGGAAATTACCCGGCGAGCTCGGAATATATGGTTTCAGACACAGGAGGCTTGGAAGCTACGAGGACATGTACATCGCGAACTCCCGGCTGATCCGGGAAGAACCAATATGGAAAGCCCTTGGGAGAAAAGGGCTGAACAGCATAGTCGTGGGAGTACCTCCCAGTTACCCGCCCCGCCCAATTAGAGGCTATCTGATAAGCGACTTCATAACACCCGATCCCGGTAAGCCCTACACATGGCCACCCACGCTGAAGAGAGAAATAGAGGCGAGATACGGCCCATATATATTCGACGTCCTGTACAGGACGGAGGACAGGGACAGGGTCAAGAAAGAACTCTGGGATATGACGACACAGCATTTCCGCATCCTCGAATACCTGGTCACCCATAAGA
>JALWQP010000162.1 GCA_027083045.1 Desulfurococcales archaeon | reverse complement strand
CCACGGTATCTGCTCCCCTCATTGCAGCGTGCGCCTTGGCCGCTTTCATCAGTGCTATGCCTGCACGCGGGCTTAGCCCTAGCTCGAAATACTTGGATACAGGCTCCATGATCTCCGGTCTTGTTGCTCGGACAAGCCTAGCAGTATAGTCGAGCATGTCTTCAGGGACAACTATTTTCTCTGCCACTATTTCCTGGGATTTAACAACCCACTCGGGCTCGACGACTGGTTCGAGCTCTTCAAGGGGTTCTCTAAGCCTCATGGAGTGAAGTCTGAGGATTTCCTTCTCTTCCTCTAGGCTCTCTGGATAACCAATTATTATTCTCATGAGAAACCTGTCGAGCTGGGCCTCGGGGAGGGGGTACGTTCCCTCCTGCTCAATAGGGTTCTGTGTTGCGAGTACAAAGAAGAACTTGTTTCTTGCTCTGTCCTCGAGTGGGTAGGTCTTGTCCCCTATAGTTACCTCTCGTTCCTGCATCGCCTGTAGCATGGCGGACTGAGTTCTAGGAGTTGCACGGTTTATTTCATCGGCCAATACTATGTAGGCGAAGATCGGGCCGAGCCTCGCCTCAAAGTCCAGTGTCTTGGGATTGTATATGAGACTACCTATTATATCGGATGGCATGAGATCCGGAGTAAACTGTATTCTGGAGAAACCCTTATAGGGAACACCGTTTATCTCAACGATTTCCGTCTCGTCAAGCCCCAGCAGTCTCGTGAGGGATCGAGCCATAGTTGTCTTGGCTACTCCTGGGACTCCCTCCAACAATACATGTCCATTAGCTAGCAGAGATATGAGGATATACTTGATCTCTTCATCATATCCTATGACTGCTTTCCTCATATTTTCAAGAATATCTTTTGCACCTCTAACCACATAGTCTACATCATAAGATTTCATGCTTTCCCAGGCACCCCCCACTATTTCGTCAATATGATATCACCGATTTTGAGAACAGATGACCAGGGAACATCATGGAACGCGAGAGGGGATTCCTCAACATATTCTTCGAGAATATTCAGGGCATCACCGCATTTATGCTCCGTGATAATGCTTTTCACCTCGCCCAGTAAGGTAAGCGGTAACCTCCTATTGATCAGCGGGTCACGCCACTCCGTTAAAGCCTCATAGAGCTTTGAATATCCTTTCTCCTTCAATCGGCGCAGGAAAGCAAGCCACTTGATCTCGCCCTGTCTCTCTAGGCTTTCGCACCTTAGACCCGGCTCGCCTGGGCCAACCACTATTTCCTTCGCATACCCCAGTATCCCCTTCTCAAGACTAATCACCAGCTTATCCCTGATCATATCTGGATCCAGAACAGTTTCTGAGCCTCTGCCTCTTCCCCTGTACCTGGCTTCCCTGGGTGTGCCTAGCACAATTGCAATGAGGTTTCCCGAGGGTGTCTTAGCCATAGATATTAGTCTGATCTCGCTTGGCTCAATAAATGATTTCAGCAAGGAAATATTCTGTTTGGCCCTCCTATACGGTATATCGAGACCTTTCTCCTTGGCGAGAGCGACCAGCTCTTCTAGGCTAGCCTCGTTTTCTGTTTCCCTGATCCCCAACATTCTAGCTAGTTTCTCATAGTCGGGATACACATTATCCGTTTCGATCTCAACACAAATCTTCAGCTTAACTCTACCGTTCCTGACTGTCAAGCCGCAAACCTTCCCGAAAAATAGTGCTTCAGAGTCGTACACTGCTGCATTCATGAGCTCGTTTATGCTATAGAACCTCAATACTTGCCACCGTCCAGTTATCCATTTATCTAGGAGGTACTTCATATAAAAATATGATTCTATATTTGATCATTGTTATAGATGGTGCGATGGATCATGACCGATACATGTAGTATAGCGAGGCAAGCCATTAGGATAGGTGTGGCTGACGCATACGCGTTGCTACAAGGCAGTAGCAGGTCCAAGATCAAGGGGGAGGGAATAGAGTATGTCGACTTTAGACCATATGCGCTGGGCGATGATATTAGGTATGTAGATTGGAGAATGAGTGCTAGGAGGACGGGGCCTGGAAAAACGATTGATTTAGTTGTTAAGGAGTTTATGAGCGAGAAAATGGTCGATACGCTTATAGCTGTAGATATGTCGTCTCAGCTAAGCTTTAAAGGAAAAATAGCTGGATCCTTGTACACGGCATCACTAATGACTAGTCTGGCAGATATGCTAGAAGACAGAGTTTATATTGGGGTTATCCGAGACGATCGTTACAGGGTCTTTGCCCCGCATAGACCAAGAGATGCGATCTACTATCTAGCCAATACTGTGTGTAGGGAAAAACCTAGTGGTGGAGAAATTGATTCTGCCGTGCTATTTGCCGATATGGTTAGGAAGACTAGGATGATAAGAGGGGGAGTATTGATCACAGATTACTCGCACCGGCCCGACTACATAAAATCGTTGAAAAACCTCTTCAGAGCAAGAAGGCTTGGTATCGCGCTATTATATATGTATGACTGGGCCGAGATCAATCCTCCCCTCGACAAAGGCTTTATCCCCATATGCAGCCTCAGCGAGGAGTGCATAGTGAATGATATTGGAGAAATATACAAGGCTATAAGAGAGCATGTACAAAGAATACGGGCGATATCGAGACTAGTAACACCATATACGCTCAGCTTAGCGGGTCTCCAAGGCGCTAGGGCGAACAAGCTAAGGATAATGGATGCATACCTATCTATAAGGGCGAGGAAACCACTAGTCTTATCGAGGGGATGATTATGGAGAATACTCTGAAAGCAGGCATAATAGTTGTAAGCGACACGGTTTATGAGGGGAGCAAACAAGATGTTAGCGGAGAAGTAGCCCGTGAGATCCTCTCATCCAGAGGCTACCGTGTAGTCGACAAAATAGTTGTTCCCAATAGATACAGAGAAATACTACGTGCGGTAAACGAACTGTAGGGGAAAAGAGAAGCCATCATAGCTATAGG
>JALWQP010000161.1 GCA_027083045.1 Desulfurococcales archaeon | reverse complement strand
TCTTTTATGTTCCAATGACCGTAGATTGATGGTGCTATGCTAGCAATTATTTTCTCCCTTATCCATGGATCCCGAGCCATTTCCCTGATTTTCTCCTCGTCTTCACGGGTGATCTCTATTTCCTCGAGTATTTTCTGCTGAACATCCACGTAGTTTGCCTCTATGTAGAAGGAGAAGACTGCCTTACTGCCTGCTTTCTGCATAGATGCTGTAGGCATAACTCTTAGGATCCCTGTTATTGTTATCCTGTCTCCGGGCCGCGCAATGTCGACGAGATCGCCGGTTAGTACGACCTCTATGCTTCTCGGTATTTGGCCTGGCGGAACCTCCTCGGGTTTTTCTTGTACTACTATTTTCTGCCAATCAATGAACTTTGACTTATCTGGTAGTAACTGGAATTTTCCGCCTTTCCCACAGATAGGACATATTGCTGGCTTTTCTATCCGTTCTCCCATTTCTCCATATTCGGGATAGTCGAATTCAGCCCCACACTCCGGGTCTAGGTGCTTATATCTTGCCTTGACGAGTTTTGCCTCGACCCTTGTAAGCCTAGTTAGTATTCCCTCAATAGCGACCATTTTACCGATATACTCACTTGTGAGTTCTCTTACCCTTATTATACGCGACAAATTCCGGAATCTGGGATAGAATTTCTCGACAGCCTGAGCGTAGTCAGGATTTTCCTTAAGCAGTAACTCTTTGATCGCCCGGCTTGCAGCGTCAAGAGCTATCTCAGGATTGTCCTCAATGATATGGGCTAGCTGCCTATCGAAAAGAGTTATATCGTCGAAATCAATGATAAGACTCTTTTGACCCATTAACGCCATTTGAGATAAGCGTTCACGATACTTGAAGCTACGCGTTCTACGATCCATATATTCCCACAGAAATCTCTTAAACCGAGTTACAAGATCATCTATTTCCTGTGTAAATGCCTCCATATCTAAACTCATAGATATGAGCACCATCCATTAAACTATATTTTTTCTACACCTAGCTCGGACACCCAAGTCAACAATGAATCTCTAAGGATCCTGTATAAGAGTTTCTCCTCCATGCTCATCTTATCTAGAAAATCCTGTGAAACTTCTATCATAAGAAGTGTATTGATTATTTTTCTCAGTCTTATCCTTCCTACGGTGTAAAGCAGATCTACGTATTTCTTAAGATCATCGAGCAGATTTATATCCTGCTTTTCTTGCAGTCGCTTCTTGATATTTTCGATCTCTTCCCTGACAAGCATATAGAAATGAGGCTCTAGCTTAACGAGCTGCGGTTTCTTAAGTGTCGCCTCCTCATTATATGCGATCTTAGATAGCTTTTCAAGGTCTATCATATCATCCTTTATTTTAACAACGCCTTGCCTCTCTAGAGCACGGGCAATCCATCTCGGTAAAGTATATTCTGAGCCCTTAGATAGATCTATAAACCCCTCATTAGTAAAAATACGAGATACGTCACTAAGTATTTCAACCTTAACTTCTTCTTCCTCATAATCTCTCCTTAAAACCTCAAGAGAGCGCTCGATTATAAGGGCTGACAAAGACTCCTGCAAGATGGTCGTCCCCCAAAATACTGTATTTTTGAAATAACTATTAAGGAAGACCCCATATAACATTATTTTGAGACAGCCGAAATACTGTTGGGTGTACTATTTATGAGCTCGAGACAAGTTCTCGCAGAACTACTATGGGCTGAAAAATATAGGCCTCGCTCACTTGATGAGATCGTTAACCAGGAAGAAATAGTGTCTAGGCTCAAGAAGTTTGTCCAAGAAAAAAATATGCCCCATCTGCTTTTCGCTGGTCCGCCGGGTACCGGTAAAACAACCGCGGCGCATTGCTTAGCACATGATCTCTATGGCGAGAACTATAGACAATACATGCTAGAGTTGAATGCAAGCGATGAGAGAGGAATAGATGTTATAAGGAGCAAGGTTAAAGAATTCGCACGGACAAGAATCCCAGGCAATATTCCATTCAAGATCGTTCTCCTGGACGAAGCAGACAACATGACGTCAGATGCCCAGCAAGCACTGAGACGACTAATGGAAATGTACACAGCTACTACAAGGTTTATTCTAATTGCAAACTATCCCAGCAAGATCATAGAGCCTATCCAGAGCAGGTGTGCGGTGTTCAGGTTCACACCCCTGAAAAAAGAGGACGTCATAGCGAGGCTTAAATGGATCGCTGATCAGGAGAAAGTCGAATACGATATCGAGGCTCTGGAAGCAATATATGAATTAAGCGAAGGCGATATGAGGAGAGCTATAAACATACTGCAAGCCGCGGCCGCGATCGGTAAAGTAACCGTTGACGCCGTCTATAAAGTAGTAGGACTAGCCCATCCTAGGGAAGTACGCCAGATGATAAACCTCGCATTATCGGGTAACTTTACTGAGGCAAGATATAAGCTTAGACAGCTCATGATAAACTATGGTTTGAGCGGAGTGGACGTCATTAAACAGATTCATAGAGAGATATTCAGCCAAGAAATAAAGATACCAGACGAATACAGAATCATCATAGCTGATCTAGCAGGTGAAATACAGTTCAGACTCGTAGAAGGGGCGGATGATGAGATACAATTAAACGCGTTCTTGGCAAGACTGGCGTTCATAGGTAAGAAGCTCAAGGTGTAGCAGCGGCCTTGACCAAGAGACTTCCCTGGATAATCAAGTACCGGCCGAAGAAGGTAGCAGACGTCATAAACCAGAACCAGGCTAAGAAAACCTTCCTTCAATGGCTAGAATCATGGCTTAAAGGCAAACCCTCTAAGAAGGCAGCATTGCTCTACGGACCGGCTGGATGCGGAAAAACCAGCCTTGTCGAGGCTGCTGCGAAGGAAAATGGACTCGAAGTAGTCGAGATGAACGCTAGTGACTTTAGAAGAAAACAAGATATTGAAAGGATCGCAAAAATAGCCGCTACTCAGAGAAGCCTATTTGCCCGTGGAAAGATAATATTGCTTGACGAAGCTGATGGTATAAGCGGCATGGCCGATA
>JALWQP010000160.1 GCA_027083045.1 Desulfurococcales archaeon | reverse complement strand
GGACATTAATTATGAGGAAGTATTTGCTAAAGCAAGGGCAGCATATGACAGGCTAGTCATGCTGGCTGGCCAGAAAGAGGAGCTCGAGAAAGCCCTTGATAAGATCAGAGGGGAGAAAAAGAACAAGGAGAAGGAGCTCGAGAAGCTCGTCTCTGAATTGGAGAAGCTGAAGAGTAAGATCGAGGAGCTTGAGAGGGCGAAGCGGAAGAAGGAGGAACTCGAGGAAAGAAAGGAAGAGCTTCTCCGAAGGGAAGCAGAGCTCAGAGCTAGAATAAAGTCTTTGAACGAGAGGATTGAGGAGCTTGGAGAGAATCTCGAAGAGCTACGCTCTAGGGAGAAAGCGGTAAAGGAAATACTCTATAAGCTAAAGATCCTCCAATGGATCAGGGACAACATCCTACACAGGGACAAGGCCCCCGCACTCCTCAGACGCCGCTATACAAGATTAATAGAGGCGCTTATGCGCGATTATATCCGTGTATTCGAGCTAGGATACAACGATGTAAGCATTGATGATGATTTTAACATATATCTCAGAGCACCCGGATCGAGGACACCGATCGAGATAGCTCGTCTCAGCGGAGGAGAAAAAGTAGTGGTCAGCCTAGTCGCAATGCTTGCTCTACACAAGGTTGTCGGAAGCGATAGGCTGGGATTCCTCATCCTGGATGAGCCGACTGAGTTCCTCGACGATGAGAGGCGGAGAAAACTCATAGAGCTCCTCAAGAAGTTCGGGGGCGGGAAGATCATAAAGCAGCTCATCATAGTGACGCATGACGAGGAGATCAAGGAGGCAGCTGAGACACTCTACCGTGTAGCGAAGACAAGTGGTTACTCGCAGGTTGAAAGAGTAGAGATGGGTGGATAAACATGTCTGAGTCTATGATATACGAGGCCCTCGGTAGGCGGAGAGACGAGATAATAGGTAAATTAAAAAAGATAAACTTCGACGCCCTGGAGGACATTGTGCGCAAGTACTGGAAGCCCTACCAGCCTAAGACGATCAAGGAACAGAGCATAGCGGCTGTGGACGGCGGTGAGGGGAGGAAAGAGTTCTTCGGCTACACCTTGTACATAGTCTCAGGGCTCTCCATAGTTTACGCTTCTAAGCCGAAACAATATGGTTTCGTTGACATAGACATCCTGCACCCTCCCAGCATAGGCGAAAGGATAAGCTTGTTCCGCGAGATCCTAGAGGGACGGGCGGGACTCATGGCGTCCCGAGAAGCGGATACTTTGTTCCTCGACGGAAGCCTTAGATCAATAATGATAGCGCCCCGCCCCCTCAGAGAAGAAACAATGCCTAAAACCATTAGCCGGGCCCACGAGCTATTCGGTGAGAACGTCTTCCATGACCTTGAAGCAGCTGTGCTGGAAAATCTGTACGACTATGAGAACACATGGTATAATCCCATAACAAGCCACACATTCATGAAGAACAAGATCCTGACAGACGAGCACAATGACGCCATAATACTTGTCGAGTACATCGAGAAACTAATTATCTATAGGGAGTTGCTTAAGAAGATGAAGAAGGGAGAGAACACCCTCGTCTACGTCTCGAAAAGGAGTAGGGCGCAGAACTATTTCAAGGATATAGATAAAGAACTTCTCCCCTCAGGAACACCTTTGCCGAGCGATATCGTGTTATTCCAGTGGTTCACGAGCGAGCCGGGCTATAGCATACCGATCATACCGGAGGAAACCGGTGAGGCCGGGAGGAGATTCAAGGTGATGCCGAGCGTGGTCGGACTCAGAGAATTCTATGATAAGCTAAAGATAGCGATAACATATGTTAGACTAGTAGAGGACGGCCCACTGCTCAAGCTGGAGATACCTGTTTTCGGCTGGAAGGGGGAACTGGAGATCCTAGTTGAGAAATTAATGGATAAACTCTACACGTCTTCATCACCCAGCGACGGCTATCCCTACCCCTTGATCGAGGCGGACAAACAGGCAAAGATACCACGGGCCGTGGTGGATAACGTGGCCTTGCTTCTAGGCTTATCCCCTATACCGAGCGGGAGGGAGGTGCTTGGAGAATGGCGTTAGAGCCTCTGGGCCTGGTCGTCGGGGAGGCCATGAACGTGGAGATAATGTTTACGGCGAGTAGGCCTCCCCAAGTAGGAGAATATATCTTGGTAGAATATCCGAGGACAAACTGTTATGAGAACATGGATTGTAGCTATGTCTTGGGAATAGTCGAGGCGAGCCTTATAGGTAATCCTATGATGAATAACCTCTCTGTCAAGCCAGACCATGTCGAGAAAGCATTGCAGTTCGGAGCAGATAGACATATCTATATGGTTGGGAAGGCCCGGCTACTCTCATGGGTTGAGCCTCTCGCTAAAGGGAAGGTCCTCTATGCACCGAAATATCCTCCGATGCCTGGCGCAAAAGTATATAGAGCGGATGATCGTATATTACAGGAAGTATTCAGCTGTAAGGAGAACAAGTGTATACCGATAGGCAGGCTTGTAAACCACCCGAACGTGAAGGTCAACATAGACGTCAACGCCATCATGAGCAGGCACCTAGCAATACTTGCGGTAACAGGAGCTGGAAAATCCAATACTGTGGGAGTACTGCTTGATAGGATAGCCGAGAATCTTGGAGGAACAGCACTTGTAATAGACATGCACAACGAGTACGGCAACATAGCGGGCGAAAAGACAAAGATACTAGCTCCAAGACTGAACCCTGCCAGTCTCAGCGTCTGGGAATACTACTCCCTCTTAGGCCTCGACGAGAAAGCCTCAAAACAGCGCATGTACTTTGCAAAAGCATATGATGAGACGACCAGAGATAAAGACTATCTCAAACACCCTGAAGAATTCATACCGAAGCTGAGAGAGGTGCTCGAAAAGTACACCTTGGACAAGAGCTATGCTAGCGATAAGAGATCAATAATTGATGTGATAAATAAGCTCGACGAGCTCATGAGGAGGTATGGAGGGACAGTCCTCTCGCCCGAGGCCCCGATCAACATCGAGACCTATGTCGAGCCCGGGAAAATAAATGTGCTACAACTAGGT
>JALWQP010000159.1 GCA_027083045.1 Desulfurococcales archaeon | reverse complement strand
TCGTCCATGTCGTCTGGCGCGGTCATGCTTCGGCCGTATTCTCTCCCAACACTGCTTATCCATTGGTAGCCTTCATCACATCTATTGATATGATGATCTATTATTATTTTGCCCGCATAACCGATCACTCGCTCTAGGTTCTGTCTAGCCTTTACCAGTAGATCATTAACCATTGCTTTACCGTGTATGTAACGGTATATGGGTGGACCATCAGTCACGACTATATCCGGCCTAAGATCCCTTACTAGACTTATGACGCCTTCAACGAGCAATCCTGTATCACTGAGATGAAGTATTGATAAATCACTATCAATGTACACGGCATATACTCCAGAACGACTGAGACCATGAGGATAGGGGCCATAAACTTTTACTGGGCCTATCTCAGCTGCTCTCCAGTCGACCGTTATTAGTTTCTCACGGTATATTTCACGTATTTTCTCGAGCCTAATTTTCTCCTTCGTGCTGAGTATATGAGGTGAAGGCGCTATGATCTTTTTCTCGCCATGATGGTCTAGCATGTATAGGTCTAGCTGGAAAGGGTTCGCGTTATATAGTGGTATATGATCACCATGCATATGTGTGAAGACCACATAGTCAGCGTCCCTCCAAAACCTTGCTATTTTTGAGCGGACAATATCACCTACAACTGCTTGTAGTGGATGAGGATGTAGTCCCCACCGAGTATATCCTAGGGCCACACCCGGATCGATCAATATTTTATGGTCATCGTTCTCTACGTAGCAGGATAAACCTCTAACACCTAAACTCTCAGCTCCTAGTATATGTATCTTCGTCATGCCCTGTCGCCGATTGTTCCAAAATATTAGTGGTTCTAACCAACTATAATAATAGTGGGTTGATTGAAATGAAGTGTTGCCCTGATGACCTGATAGAATTCCTAAAGACTAGGAGGAGTATAAGGCGTTTTAAGAAAGAAAAGGTGCCTATGGAGATCATTGAGAAGATACTTGATGTAGCACGTTATGCTCCCAGCGCACATAATAGTCAGCCGTGGAGATTCATAGTGATAGATGATAGAGATGTTCTCGACAAATTATCACGAATACATGGTGGTGGAAAGCCCCTTAAGAATGCTCCACAAGCAATAATTGTCGCATGTGATGAGAGGGCTAGTCCCGACTCTTATCTGCTAGATTGTGCTAACGTCACGATCTATATCCAGCTGGCGGCACATGCCCTAGGCCTTGGAACGGTCTGGATACAGACCATGAGGAATATCGATGATATAAGAAAAATCCTCGGTATGCCGGGGCATATTGTTCCAGCGTCAATACTTGCGATCGGGTATCCTGACGAAGAACCCGAGCCTAGGCCTAGAATACAACTGGAAAAGATCATATGCATAAACAAGTATTGCCTCGACTGAGAAGCCCACAGCCCATTATGTTGAATAGCTAGAAATTAAAAACAGGTTTTCTTCAAAACACCTTTTCAGTAGAGCCAGCACGCGACGACGTGCTTATGCTCTATTTCTTTAAGCTTGGGGTCTTTCTGGCGGCATAGGTCCTTGGCGTGTGGGCATCTCGGCGCGAACCTGCATCCTGGTGGCGGGTTTATCGGGCTTGGGGGCTCGCCTGTTATCTGTATTTTTGGCTTTGTTCTAGCTGCCTCGGGATCCGGTACGGGTATTGATGCTAGTAGTGCCTTTGTGTAAGGGTGCAGTGGGTTCTCGAATAGGGTCTTTGCAGGCGCTATCTCTACTATCTTGCCTAAGTACATGACTGCTATGCGGTTGCTCATGTATCTGACAACGCCTAGGTTGTGGCTTATGAACAGGTATGTTAAACCATATTTTTTCTGGAGATTTTTCAGCATGTTGAGTATTTGTGCCTGAACAGATACGTCGAGCGCTGAGGTCGGCTCGTCCAGGACTATGAATTTCGGCCTGAGGGCCAGGATCCTAGCTATTGCTATGCGTTGTCTCTGTCCTCCGCTGAACTCGTGGGGATACCTGTACAGGTGGGTCTCGTTGAGCCCTACCTCGTAGAGTAGCTTAGTCACGAATCCCTCCGGATCATCTACCTGTATTCCATGCGTCTTTAGAGGCTCCATTATTATGTTAAAGACCGTCTGCCTCGGATCGAGGCTCGTGTACGGGTCTTGGAACACAATGTTTGCCTCTCTACGAAAGGCCTTCAGCTCTTTACCCCTCAACCTTGTCACATCCTTGCCGGCGAACAATACTTTGCCCGCGGTGGGCTTGATAAGCCTAAGTATTAAACGCCCAGTAGTTGTTTTTCCACAGCCAGATTCTCCGACTAGGCCTAGAGTTTCACCCTCAAATATATCGAACGAGACACCATCAACTGCTTTAACCCATACTTTCTTGAGGAATCCCCCTGCAGGGAAGTATTTCTTGAGGCCCTCGACATGGACTAGAGGTTCAACCATGGTTCACACCTCCTTACTCCGCGTGGAGCCAGCACCTCACATAGTGTCCTGGGCTAACCTCTACTAGTGGGGGCTTCTCCCGCTTACACACATCCCTAGCAAATGGGCAGCGTGGATGGAATCTGCATCCCGGTGGTGGATATATCAGGTTCGGTATGGTTCCCGGTATCGGTTCTAGCTTCTCTATATCTGCCTGCGGGTTTGGGACCGCGCGTAGCAATCCCATCGTGTATGGATGCTTTGGATTCTTGAATATCTCATCGACAGGAGCCAGTTCCACGATGTTTCCTGCATATAGTACTGCTACGCGGTCGCACATCTCTGCTACAACACCCATGTCGTGTGTGATCAGGAAGAGGGTTAGGCCGTGTTCTCTAACAAGCCTCCTGAGAAGTTCCAGTAACTGTGCCTGCACGGTCACGTCTAGGCTGCTGGTTGGCTCGTCTGCTATGAGTAGGCGCGGCATGTTGCTCAGCCCTATACTTATCACCGCGCGCTGCCTCTGTCCTCCGCTGAGCTCGTGGGGGTAGTTCTTAATCCTCTGCTCCGGGTCGGGCATTAGTACTTCTCTGAGTAGTTCTACTGCTCTCTTGTAGCCTTCTTTCTGGTCCCTGACCGTGTAGTGGTCTATCATTGTCTCGACGATCTGATAACCTATCGTGTAGAGGGGATCCAAGGCGCTGGAGGGGTCTTGGACTATGTAGGCTATCTCCTTTCCACGTATCTCTCTCAACTGCTCCTCGCTGAGCTCTAGTATGTTGACGGGTTTTCCGTCTCTGTAGTAGATCACTTTACCCTTGACTATCCTGCCGGGGCTGGGAACTATGTTTGCTAGTGCCCTGCTGGTCACTGATTTCCCACAGCCGGTTTCACCCACCATGCAGAATTTCTCGCCCTTATAGATCGTGAACGTCATATCCTCGATAGCTTTTACTACGCCGGCATATGTGTAGAAGTAAACATATAGATCCTTAACCTCTATGAGGGGTTCACGGAACTGAGGGCTACTCACTGCTTCTCACCCTTCTCCATCTTCTTTCTCTTCTTGATCTTGAACTCGATGCTTCTACGGGTTCTTGGGTCCAGGATGTCTCTTAGGCTATCGCCGAACAGGTTCCATCCCAGCACCGAGATCAGTATCGCTAGTCCTGGGAAAATTACCAGCCACCACTTGCCTTGGACAAGATATTGTGATCCGGCTTGTACTATTGCTCCCCAGTCCGGTATCTTCACCATTGCTCCCATCAAGAAGCTTAGACCGGCCTCTGTGAGGATCACTCCTCCTATGTCAAGAGTCATCATAACTATGATTGGGCCGAGGATGTTGGGTAGTATGTGGCGGAACATGATCGCTGGCGAGCTGAGGCCTAGGGCCTTGGATGCCTCCACATATACATTGTTCTTCTCCTGCAGCGTTAGTCCTCTTGTCATTCTAGCGTAGCCGGGCCACCAGACAATCCATAACGCCACTATGATCGAGAGAATCGGCGCCACATTGAGGGCGTCGACTGATTTTACACCGAATAATGATGATATGAGGCTGGTCAGGAACTGGCTATGAGCTATTGCGAGCGCTATTCTCTGGGTTAATGCGCTGCTGAAAGCCAGGGCTAGGATTAGTCCAGGGAATGCTAGGAATACGTCGGTGAGCCTCATCAGTATCTCGTCTACTGCGCCGCCATAGTATCCTGCTACGAGCCCTATTATTATGCCTATGGTTATGCCTATTGGGAGTACGAGCACTGTGGCCATCAATGATACTCTTGCACCGTATAGTAGTAGGCTGAGAAGATCTCTTCCGAGGTCGTCTGTTCCAAGGAGTGCTCCGCCAGTGCCGGGCGGTGCGAGATAATATTCTTTGAATTTACCGGTTGCCATGATATATGAGAAGTCATAGCTATGTGGGGCTATCCAGGGTCCTATGATTCCTATGATTACGAAGCCAAGGCCGAGTACTAGGCCCGCTATCCCTATAGGGCTCCGGTTGAGAGCGTATAGCATGAGCCTCCATTCATCGATCCTGCTCTTGTTCCTCTTCGCCCAGTCCTTCCTAAACAGCGTTATTATCTTCACTACGAACGCTATGAGGACATCGCTGAACTTGTCAAGGATCTTTTTCTCATATACCTCTTCCGCGGACATCAGAATCTCACCCTCGGATCAATCACTGCATATAGGATGTCCACGATCAGGTTCGTTATAACATAGATTATGGCCACAAGGAAAGTACCCGCAATTAGTAGTGGGAAGTCCATCGAGAAGATAGCATCAACCATTGCACGGCCCATACCAGGTATGCTGAAGACTGTTTCCGTGATCGGCGCTCCACCCAGGAGTCCTCCAAACTGTAGCCCAAGCACGGTTACAACTGGTACCAAGGCGTTCCTGAGTGCATGTGTCATTATCCTCCTGTACTTCAGTCCACGCATCCTGGCGAAATATATGTAGTCGCTGTTTATCGCCTCTAAGAAGCTGTTCCTGACAAGCCTAGCGATCACCCCGATGCCGGCGAACCCGAGGGTGAAGCCCGGCAGTATAAATCTCTTTATGTTCTCCCAAACTATGTTCCACTCACCGCTAAGCAAGGCGTCGATTATCGGTACGCCAGTAATATGGACTTTGGGGTATGGTATGCCCGCGATATTGATCCATCCTAGCTGGTAGAAGAATATGTATATGAATATGTATCCCAGCCAGAATATCGGCACAGATACTCCTACGAGCGCCCAAGTCCTAACGAGGGCATCGATCCACGAGTCCTTCTTCAACGCCGATATTATCCCTAGGGGGATACCGAGTACTATGAGGAAGAACAGAGCGAATAATGTTAATTGGAACGTAATGGGGAATCTCGACAACATATACGTCATTACGGGGTATCCCCAACGGGGATCTATAATCGAGTTTGTTAGTATTCCCTTCATGAAATAGTAGTACTGAACGTACCAAGGATCGTTTAGATGGTATTCTCTGATAATACGTGCGACAACTTCTGGATTGGCCTTAATACCGCCAGCCCATGCCTGCGCCGGGTTGGCGGGGATGGCGAAAGCGATTATGTATGCAAGGAAAGTTACTCCTATTAATGTCGGTATGAAGGTCAGTGCTCTGCGGGCTAGGAATCGCTTGATATCTGCCATTTAGTTCACCCATTAAGTACTCCCACGTAAGGTATCCCATACTTGTTCCACGGGTAATACAATTTCGATTTATAACGAGTGTTGTTCCTAAATAAAACTAATTCCCGGTACATCGCCGGGCCCGTGTACTGTAAAGTTTCAATTAACTTGTTTGCTAATAACAGTGTTATAAAAAGCTTGTCCAGACACCGAACATAAGAAAAAATATCAAGAGCTTAGTGAACCTAATACCATGGTATAGTTAAAGTTGACGAACGAAAACAAACTAGAGAAGAATCAATTGAAAATTTATGTATATCTAGTTGAGAGAAATAAGCCTGCAAGCGTCAGAGAAATAGCGACGGCAACTGGTCTCGCACCAAGTAGTGTACACTACCATCTCAAGAAAATGATTGAATCAGGACTAGTTAAGAGGACTCCTGAGGGCTACACACCAGCAAGAATTATTGGTATCGAAGGATATTTCGTCATAGGCAGGAAGATACTGCCACGAATAATGATCTACGGGTTCTTCTTCCTCGGACTATTCATAGGCGAAACACTTGTTTCAATCATAGAGGGCTTCAGCATTGATAGATTGACAGCTATTATGATCTCTTGTGTGTCCTCAACTCTCTTCCTTCTTGAAGGACTAAGGATCAAGAAAGAGCTCCTTAGCCCCAAATGAGTGTCCAGTATTCGAACATCTCTGTCCAAGGCTTCATAATATATCTAATGAAACCAAGAATAATCCTCAGGTGGGATCTATGGACAAACGCCTAATATTATCTGCTGCCATAGCGCTCATGGCAGGAATCCTCATACCCATTATAGGACTATATCTGGCGCCAAGCCAAATTGGAACAAGAGAAACAACACCAATCATAACCCCATCTCCAGCCCCAAGCACTAGTCCAGCTAGTATGATCCCCCAGCAAATAAATGCTACACAGCTACAGAAATTCGAATCCTATACTGGGCTAATATCGTATTTAAAAACTATTGAAAACATAGAGAGAACATCTAGTGCTGGCACATCAACTACTATAAGACCACTAACCGCTACACTGCCTCTGTACCAGATCGAAGGCACTATTAAGATGGGGTACAGAGAAACCACGCAAGGATATTCCTCGACAAATGTGCAAGTGAAAGGTATTGATGAACCAGATATCGTCAAGACTAATGGAAAGATAATAGTCGTTGTCAATGATGATAAGGCGTATGTCGTCGATGCGAAACAAGAGAAGATGTTATCAGTAATTAAGTTTAACCGTACCATTAGAGGTATCTTCCTGGATCAATATATTCTAGCGGTAATAATGAGTAATCGGGGCATTATTAGGCCCCTAACAAGGCTAATATCTATTGGAAGCTTCAATAGCGAGCAAACGATTATCAAATTAATAAACATAACAGAGCCCGAGCACCCATATCTCCTACAGACATATAATATTACGGGCCGCCTGATTAGTGCTCGTCTCTATCGGGGAATTCTATACTTAGTTACCAGTCAACCCGTTGAACCTGTTGAGATACCAATTATTAATGGAATTCCATTCCCAATAGATAGGATACTTCTAGCTTATGATCCTCCAGACTACTATACCAATATCTTTGCTGTGAACTTGACGAGCCTAAAATACAATGTATTATCAATAATGACGGGGCCAGCTTCAAAAATATATATGTCCTATAAACATCTCGTTGTATTCTCGCCGGCTTCAAACATCTATTTAATATCAATCAAACATGTTCTCGAAGCAACCCTACATATGTTACCAACAAGCCTATCCGAAAAAATATCAGAGCTACTCAAAAACAATACGTATTACACAGTAATGAATGCCTACAATCTCTTCAGGCAGTACGTCAAATCATTACCTCAGAGTGAGGCCGATAATCTTGCTCTGACGATTAATAAACTAGTTAAACAAGAATCTTTCACCGCAAAATCAAGATTCTATGTCTTCACTATAGACGGTTTATCAATCAAGTATAGAGGGAGCTTCGAGGTAAAGGGATATCTACAGAACCAGTTCTGCATGGAAGAATATAAGGACAAATACTTTATAGTTGCAACTAGCTACGTGGAATATACACCAGTTATAAACATTTATACATATAAGACCGGAACTAGTGTAGAGAAGAGCATTGGAATCACGATAACTCTACCCAACGGCGAAAAACAGACTTTCACACATAAGATCAGCTCCACCGAATATCCTAGTATATTTAGAGATGTTTGGATATGGACAAAGATCAAGAAGGGATCTAATGCCCTAACAATTGTAGACTTAGAAAATCTAAAAACAGTTTCAAGACTTGACGATATAGCTGTTGGAGAAACAATTAAGACGGGGAGGCTGATCAACAACATCTATATTCTCATAACCTATCGTAGAGTAGACCCATTATTTGCTATTAACGTTTCAAACCCATATCACCCAGAGATAATAGGTTATCTTAAAATACCAGGCTATAACGTCTACCTGCATCCCCTCGGGCACGACATGTTGCTAGGGATCGGTGTCGACAGCGGTAATCTAACCATATCACTATACAATATCAGCGATCCGAGACATGTATCCCAGCTTTCAAGAGCCAGTATCGGAAAACTAGTGACATCGCCTATACTCTATGATTACCACGCCTTTACCTTGGTTCCTGAGAAGAAAGTATTCATAATTCCACTGAGCCATGGCTGGGCTTGGTCTTCGGGTTCGACTACTAACACTGGCTTATGGGGATACAGATGTTTTGGCTTCTTGATAATGAGCTATGCTAACGACGAGTTAGGACTAGTTAAAATAGTGGAGCTGAGCGGTGGTGGCCGCTCACTCTATATTGGTGACAAGCTGTACCTTGTGTCGCCGAGCGAAATACTTGTTCTTAGTCTTGAGAACTATGAAGTAATAGGGAATATTAGGCTTGGGTAGGATTGTGGATACTAAAAAATATTGTTTTTAATCAAACCATTCCTTTTCTTTACGGCTTATAGCCGTACAGCTGGTACCAGAGTGTTGCGTTCCAGTAGTACGGGTTGAGCTTTAGTATGATGTATGAGTCCTGCTTGAAGCTGGCCACATAGTATGGCCCGGTTCCAATCGGGTGTGTGTGCAGGAACTGGTGGGTTGGCTCCTTGTCGCCTGTACCTATATACTTGGCCCACGCCGCGGGGTTCTTGCCCCACTGTGCAGCCTTCATTGCCTCCTCGTACTTGCCCTTTAATTGCGGTACATTATCGAAGAGGTACTTGGCGGGTATTATCATTGTGAACGGGTCGGCCAGGATGTTGAGTATGGCTGAGTATGGCTTGTATAGCTTGAGCATCACCACCCCTGCGGTCTTGCCACTATATCCGAAGAGCTGTAGTAGCTGTGATAGGCTCTTCACCTCCTCGGTCTTGCCATTATAGGTCGCATAGATACCTCCCTTAGCGAGTAGCTGGTTGAATTCGTTCTCGGAGTATACTCTGCTAGCGTTGACATCTATGAATGTGGTGATCATCCATGATGGGTCTAGACCCAGTCTTGCGATCCTCCATATAGTAAACAATACATCGGTCGCGTTGACCGGGTATACCTTGCCACTGTTGGGGTCATACGCCTTTAGCCCGTCTCTTATTACGAAGAACCACTCAGTACCGTTCTTGCTGTATGCCCATGCAACTGCAGCGTCAGGGACTATGTGTGTTGTATCGGCCTTCCAGTAGGTTACTAGGGTGTCGCCTATCTCGTGGAAGATCTCCCATCCAAAGGTCTCATAGCTCTTGGCAGGGTCGAAGCTCTGCGGCCATCCAATAGTGGCTATCACCAGGGTGTGGGCGTCATTGACGTAGTTCCCTATACCGATGCTAGGCGGGTTAGGTATGGGCTTCTCCCATATTAGATCCCATCTCTCCGCTAGGATCGGGTTGTAGTACCTGCCCTGCACCCAGTCCCAGTAGTCACGTACAACCATGTACTGGCCAAGCCATATGCATGGTAACTGCTCGTTCGATATCCTCTCGACCGCCTGGTAAATTGCCTCTCTGACCTTGTATTCCACAGCGTATCTGCCTGCCTGGATTAAAGCATCTAGTGTTACGTTCCTATAGAATGATGGGTCGATGGTTGTGAAAGCGGTACAGTTCGGTATGGGTGTCTGCTTCGCTGATAGTTTATACTGGACGACTACGATCGGTTTGCCACTAATGCTTACGCTTGCGCCAGTGCCCGCAGGTCCTACTACTACGTAGGCGTCCTTTGTGTCGATAACGGTCGCCTTGCTCAGGTACTTGGATACATCAGCCGCCGAGTTGACCTGATATACCTTTACTGAGTCGAACTTTGTTCCACCGCCTACTAGTGGTCCTGCATAGTCGTCGGGGTCTAGATAGTCGGGTGCCCATCCAATGATATACACGTCGAACTCGGGCTTAGAGGTCTTCTCGAGTAGCTGTGGCCATGATAGTGATTGTACCATGACCTTGAATCCCAATTGTCCCCAGTACTGTGATAGCAGGCTAGCGATCTTTGCTCTCTGGGTGTTGCCCTGGTTGTAGTAGATGGTTATGACGTAGTTTGATGGGTTGATGCCGCTCTTCTGTATCAGCTCCTTCGCCTTGGCTAGGTCGAACTTGTACTGTATGACCTTATAATCTGTCCATCCTAGCATGCCCTTGGGTATTACTCCTACTAGGTTGGTCACGGTGCCAGCGTATACGGTCTCCCAGATCATCTTGTACGGGGTAGCATAGGCTAGTGCTTGTCTTACCAGCAGGTTGTTGAATGGTGGCTTGTAAGTGTTGAGCACGATATAGACTATTGTGAGGCTTAGCCCCATCTCCTGCTTTATGATCTTGAAGTTCGTCCCGTCATAAGTGGTGCCTGCCAATGCGTTTAGCTGGTCGGCTGGCACTACACCGATATCTGCCACTCCCTTCTTGATCGTTAGTACTCTCGTGGTGGCATCGTTCTGAATCAGATATATTACGGTGGTGTGGATAGGCGGCTTCTGGCTGGGCGGTGAAGTAGTCGTCTGGGTACCAGTGGGGGTTGTGGTTGGGCTAGTGGTTTGGGTGGGCGACTGGGTAGTAGTAGTGGTAGTGGGTGGGGATGTCGTGGTTGCAGAGGGCCTCTGGCTCTGCATGTAGTAGTATGCTCCAGCTATAATGCCTATAATTATAATTATAGCAATGGCTGCAGCTGCCCCCTTAGACAAGGCGCGCATGTATTTGGATCTCATGATTATTCTCCCCATTACAGTTTTCGTTTACGTGAAGAAAAGGGGGTATTGGATTATAAAAATCTAACCCCACGTTTTTCCCCTAAATAATATAACAGCGAAATATTCATACATTTGTTTTACGTTTCTAATGGTCAATGAATAATAGGGAAAGATAGCGAAAAACCTAGAACAAGAGAGGGTAAATATTGCCTAAAGCCCTAATTATCATACCAGCGTACAGGATCAGGGTATAAAATAAGGAGTTTTTGCTAGATGCGTTCTTCATAGATGACAAACTGGATTTCCCCTGCCGCAGAGCCCTGCTCATATTCAAGCCGATGAAAAACAAGTCGAGCCCACCAGCTGTAAATAAGAAGCTAGTGATTAAAAACAAGGTAGAACCCGAGAAGGCTATAAAGCTGCTCCGAGAAGCTCTTGAGTGGACTGAGACAATGAGACTTGAACTGGCTAAGAGAACTTTCAGAAGATTCCGGATAGCACTCCTCATACCAGTTTTCAAAACACCGAAAAGACTTGAAGAAAATATAAGGGGGGAGAAAATACCTGAGGAATGGGAGCTTAACGGAGCGCTACATATTCTTAAAAACATTGTTTTCACTCATGATTCAGATACATTGCCAATTGTCCTAGGTTCGGACCAGATCGTTATCCTCATAGATTATTCTAGGGAGGAACCAGAAATAGTTTGGGCATCCACGGAGATGATTAAGAAAAACTATTCTTGGCTAATGAAAAATGATGAAACGTTTCGCAGAACGATTAACAAAATTCTAAGATGACGGAAAGGTCGAACGGCTTCTACTGAGATATAATTCTTTGAACATTTCCTTGCATGCATATTCTATGGAGTCATTAGTGCCGAGTAATTTCTTAAAGAATACTAGATCCTCGTCTCTCTCTATAGCTACTGTGCTAGACGTATAAGCTATAGGTAATCTGTCTAGGTAAAGCACATATGTTTTGTCCGGATGGATATCATAGAGATCGGAAATATCTTTCTTCGCTTCAATTAGTTGTTCAATATCTTTGATAAGTAGTTTAGAATATATTGCTTGGCCGTATACAACACTATTGTCTTGCCAGCCAGGAGCTACAATAAGATATCCTCCAGGCCTCCATATCCTTATAAGCACTTCAACGAATCTACGGTTTATACATGGCATATTAGGCGAGAAAACAAATACATCGCCCAGCTTGCGGATGGCTATTGCAAGATTAGATAAGAAATACGGCTCTTTATACTCGTCTCTAATACCCCCTATTCCGAGAAATTCTGTTACCTCATCGTACAGTCCACCTCCACCAACAATATTCTCTTCATCAAAAATGCTCTTCCCATTTTCATAAACCTTTTCG
>JALWQP010000158.1 GCA_027083045.1 Desulfurococcales archaeon | reverse complement strand
CATGAACCCTATGACGGGATATGTGAGAATTATTGTTAGCTCTGGTATCCTCAAATGAATAGACAGTGCTTCCTTCATCCTGTCCTCGGGATATATTATCCTCTCGTAGGCCGGGTATAGAAAATATAAGGTGCCGCTAGCTTTCTCGATAAGCCCGCCAAGAACGATCATAAAGGGCGCTACGGGACCGTAGGCAAAGCCGTATGCTGCATTGGACATAGATTCGAGCACGTCAATAGTCGCTAATCCCTTCCTAATATCAATGCTTTGGAACTTCTTGCCGAGCCAAAGAGTTTGAGGAACACTTAGAACATTTACCGCCGTAAATAGAGCGCCTACCTCTAGGACACTATACCCGGTCAACAACAGATAATATGGTAACAAATACCAGGTAATAAGAACCGGCGAGACAAGAGCGTGATACAATATGTATCTACGGGCACTGATAGGGAGTTCTTGAAAACGCATTTCCATAGCATCACTTGGCGGATCACTAGATAGTTTTTCAATGACACTTCTGTGACACTGTATTGTCAGAACACATTTGTTGATGAACGCTAATTATTTTCCTTACGGTCTATATGAATAGTCTTTACACCGAGTCCTTTAGCGGTTTCTAGCTCGCTTCTCCTCGAGAGCAAATAAGGGTAGGTCTTTTCCTCAGCAGACGCTATGTATAATGCATTATTATTTTATTCTAAAGCCCGGCTTTTCTGCTAGTTGTCCTATACATTATGTTTTATCTTCGCCTCTCCCTTAGTCTCCCTTTTACCCTTGGACGAGTGCTAATGGTTTTTAAAAACTTGTGTGACTATACCAGCGATTTTGATGAGACATTATTTTTCGATAGGGTACTTTCTGAATATTAGTGCGGCTATTATCAGTACTAGTGCTGCTAGTATGAATGATGCTCTTATTCCGAGGTCGTTGCCTGGACTGTATCCTAGTTTCCACATTAGTGTCCCTGTTAGTACCCCGGCTAGCCCCGCCATTGTTTTTGTGATCAGTCCCTGTGATCCGAAATATATTGCTTCTCTCCTGTATCCCGTCATCTGCTCATCTATATCAGTTATGTCAGCTATGATCGCGTTGGGGAAAATGTAGAGCGGCGCTACGAATATTCCTGCCAGCGCTCCGAGGCCTATGATCATTATGCTCGGGTTAACAGGTATTATTCCTATGAATGCTGTGAGGAAGGCCGGTATCATGAAGCATGTCATGGCCATCAGGTATAGTTTTTTCTTACCATATTTCGAGGCGAACTTCTTGTAGAAAGGCAGTGATATGATCGCTGTGATTATTAGTGGTAGGTAGAAGAGCGAGACCTCCTTCTTGTTGAGCCCGGCCAATACATTGACCGCGTAAGGTATCTCCATCTGGATCATCGTGGCGCTTAGGAATAGTATAGCTGTTGGGATCAAGTAGAGGAGGAATATCCTGTTCTTGAACGTTAGTAGGAGAGCACGGTACATTCCCATACCTGTCGCTATCTTCTTCTCTTCCGGCGGCTTCTCCTTAATCACTATGAGGAGAGGTAGCATCACGGCGAATCCTATAGCCCCCAAAACAACTGCTGTGCTAATGAATCCTATAGCCGCAAGTAATAGGGGTACTATCACACCGCCTATCACGAGGCTTATCTGGCTAAAGAAGGCTTGGAATGTGGTGAGTTTAACTCTATCATCAGGATTTTTAGCGATCTCAGGTATAAGGGCTAGATAGGGATTTATAGCGGCAGTATATCCGAACCAGAATATACCATCCATAACCGCTGCGTATAGGACATTGATTAATGATACCCGGTGCACAAGGGGGATCCAGATCAGTATCTGGCTGAACAACATCGCCAAGAAACCAAAGAATATGAAGGGCCTTCTCCGTCCCCACCGGGTTACCGTTCGGTCACTCCACCACCCTATAATAGGGTCGCTTATAGCGTCTATGAACCTTCCAAACAATATAACTACTCCCATCGCGAAAACAGGTGCTAGCGCAACAAGCCCAGCCTCTGGCGGGGGGCAATAGTAATACATTAGCCACGACACAATCATACTGCTACCAACACCCATGAGGGTGCCGGCGCCATAGACAAGAGCTTTGAGAGAAGATATACCGCGGGGTTCCTCACCCATCTTACCACCAGGGAGTCTCTGTAGTAATCCTGTGGGATTAATTATTACACTGTAAATTATGTGGCTGCGGAAAATAAGGGCAACGGATACAGATTATCGCCAATAAGGTTTAAACGATCATTGGGTTGAAAGAACAGAATTTATCTTGGAAGCATGTATGTAGAGAAGGTGGAATCTATGTATTGAACTAGTCCCTTAAGCGTTGTTGAGGGCTCTATTATTGACTGCAGGGTGTTTATCCCTCCTGTAAGGCAATATACGCCTATGATAATTATGATAGCCGCTAATACGCAGAGTATTGTCGTGGCAGGTATGCTCTCCCTCGCCTTCCCGATTAGCTCCGGAGGCCTCGGGGGCAGGATTAAGTTAACTATTATCCTCATATATCCCAGCATGCTTATCGCCGTTGATAGGATGAGTATTAGCGCGAAGACTACTTGCCCAGCCCCTATCAGGGCATTATATATTAGGAGCTTGCTGAAGAATCCTCCGAAGGGAGGAACTCCTAGTAAGTGTAGCAGTCCAATTATCATGACCAGGCTCGTCACCGGCAGTAGCCTGCCAATACCCCTCATTCTCGTTATGTCTCTCGTACCGCTGTTCTTGATGTATATTCCGCTCGCCATGAATAGCATTGTTTTGCCGAAGCTATGGTTTATCATGTGGAGAACCACTCCCGTCAAGGCTATGGCTACTACTGCTTGACTCGCACTGTGCATGGCTACGCCTATTCCCATGAATATTATTCCCAGATGATCTATTGTTGAGTAAGCTAGGATTCTCTTGATATCGTTCTGGATGATCATTACCAGGCTCCCTATCATTGCCGATACAGCGCCCAGTAACAATATGATGAAGAGTATTACGTCGCGGAGGCTCCAGCCGCCAGCAGTCGATGCATCTATCAGTGACCCGACGCCGAAGATCGTGTAAAGAAGCCTAATAGTAGCATACGCACCCATCTTCACCACTAGTCCCGAGAG
>JALWQP010000157.1 GCA_027083045.1 Desulfurococcales archaeon | reverse complement strand
CTATATTTATTTCCTGTATTATGTATTAATGAAACCTACTTAGCGATACCTAAGGTGTTGATTAGTGCGGGTGTGTGGCTGGATTATCAGGAGGAAAACCATTGGTAAAATAGTTATTCTCGAGATAAGCGGAGATACTTCTTCAAAGCCTCACGTTATCGCGCTTAAGAAGGAGCGCGAGCCAAAGCTGTTTAAGCTTGCAAAAGATTTGCCTGTCGGGACTGCTCTTTGTTTCGAAGGAGAACTAGCGCCGGTACAGAAGAGTAGAAGGGGAGTCGAGTACATAGCCAAGGAAATCAAGATATATTCTAGGCCTCTAGAACCACTGCCCGTCGACACCATTGGTAAGGTTCCAACCCTGCTGGACACAAGGATCAAGTACAGATATCTTTTGTTGAGAAACCCGGCTGAGAAGGCAATCTTCAAGATCAGAGAATCAATACTGAGAGCCGCGAGAGAATACTTCATGAAGAATGGGTTTATGGAGATACAGACCCCAAAGATCGTTGCTGCTGGTGCAGAAGGGGGTGCAACATTATTTCCTGTAAAGTACTTCGAGTATAATGCCTATCTGAGCCAGAGCCCGCAACTCTATAAACAAATGCTCATGTCCAGCGTACCACGCGTATATGAGATCACACCGTATTTCAGGGCAGAGAAATTTGATACGCCGAGACACCTTAATGAATCATGGGGTATTGATGCCGAGATAGGTTTTATCAATTCAGAAGAAGATGTTATGAATGTTCTTGAGAACCTGATCGCCTATATTGTCGATTATATAAGAAAGAACAATGTCGAAGAACTCGAAATACTGGGTGTAGAGCTAAAGCCCTTAACAGTGCCGTTCAAACGCATAACTTTCAAGGAGGCTGTAGACATACTTAGATCAGAAGGTGTCGAGATACCTGAAGGCGAAGACCTAACAGAGGCCGCGGAAAAGAAGCTCGGCGAAATAATGGCATCTAAGGGGCACGACGTATTCTTCATAACTAGGTTCCCATGGGAAGCAACGGGTTTCTACTACATGAGAAACGAAGACGGAACAACCAGAAAGTTCGACCTAGACTATAAGGGATTAGAACTATCGAGCGGTGGACAGAGAGAACATAGATACGAGAAACTAATACAAGCCCTGAGAGATAAGGGATTAAACCCAGAAGGATTCAAGTTCTACCTTGAAGCCTTCAAGTACGGTATGCCGCCTCACGGAGGATTCGGACTGGGTGTTGAACGTCTATTGGTTAAGCTATTAGGACTCAGCAATGTAAGGGAAGCAATACTGTTTGTAAGAGACAGAAATAGGCTCGTGCCATAATGGTTTTCCAAGAATAACACGTTTTATCCTTTAAACACATAGTTTCATTAACAAGAAAGACCAGATTATGGGTGCTTAACAATGAGGATCATACTAATTGGTCCGCCCGGAGCAGGAAAAGGAACCTATGCCAAGTATTTCAGCAAGAAATACTGTATCCCCCACATAAGCACTGGCGACATCTTCAGAGCAGAGATAGCTAATGAGACTGAGCTAGGCAAGAAGATCAAAGAATATGTTGAGAAAGGAATGCTTGTCCCCGACGAAATAGTGATCGAGGTTGTAAAGAAGAGGCTAAGCCATCCTGACACTCAGAAGGGATTTATACTAGACGGGTTTCCAAGAACTATTAAGCAGGCGGAAGCACTCGACCAGTTCGCTAAGATCGATGCCGCCATACATATCTACATTGATATGGAAGAAGCTGTACGGAGATTGAGCAACCGCTATGTATGCCCCAAGTGCGGGAGATCATACAATCTACTGTTCAACCCGCCAAAGAATGACCTGACATGTGATGATTGTGGAACCAAACTCATCAGGAGAAAAGACGATGAACCAGAGATAATCAGGAAGAGATACAAGATCTACTATGAGACATTCCAACCCATACTTGAATACTACAAGGCGAAGAACCTCCTTGTAGAGATCGATAACACGCAGGGCAGCACTAAAGGCATACCACTTCTCGAAAAAATACTCAAAGAGAAAGGAATACTCAGGATCGAACCATGCAATCCTGACGTCTCAATAGTGTAACAGGAGGAATCACCACTATTGATACCCCGCCTTGTATACGTCCAATCAAAATTTTATTCAAAAACACATATCAAACAAGTAGGTCTCGACTCCTTTTTCAATAAGAAATCAGAACCGCTCGAACTATTAAGATACAAGATAATACTCAACGGTATAATAATCCAAGAGACTGGAACAACTATTCTCCATATTGCATCTATTAATGACAAGATCATACTCAACAAGAGCTTTAACGAATATTGCCACTGGCACAACGGTCCACTAGATAGGAGAGATAATCCACTCGAAAGAACATACTGTGTAAAACCAATTATGAGTGAGCTCGGTTTTTGCAGAGAACACCTACACAGCGATAGAGCCATATACATTAGGTGCTTTGGAACATCTGGTCTGGAGAGCCTAAGAAACTGTATTATGCTAGACAAAAAATATGATAAGGAAATAGAGTATTCCGTGTACCTGCTCAGCTATGGGCAAGAATCAATCAAAGTCGGGACAACCCGTAGCTTCAGAATCTTCGAACGTATAGCAGAGCAACCCCATGTAGTTGCAACAATACTTGCGAAAACAAGGAATGCCTATAAGGCACGGGATATCGAAATTAGAGCTGGTAAACTACCATGGTTGACAGAGCGGCCTAGAAGAAGCCTAAAAACAGTGATATCTAAGCCGCTATCACCTTCCTTATATAGACTGAAAAACCTAAGGGAGAAAACAGTACACGCTCTCGGTATTAATAATTCCAACCCTATGTTCTTCCAAGTACTCCCCATCGACGATATCAGCTATTATCTTAAAGCAAGAGAGGCCCATCTAGAGGATCTTGAGGAAAAGAAGCTAGAGATACTTGGTTTCTGGGGAGGATATCTGTTACTGGGCGATATATCTATGAATAATTACTACTTACTAAGAGCAAAAGAAATACTCCACAAAGACACGATCAAGATTATTTCCTAGAATTCCTCTTCTTCAATCTAAGGACAGGTAGACAACCACTACAAAGCTGTAGATGACGCCATATGCAGTCTAGACAAGAGGCATCGGGATTCTTAACTGGAATTTTGAGATCCTTCGGTAATTCACCATATTCGATCTCATAGGCTACTAAGCCATCATTATATAGTTGCTTCATCCGTTCAATAAAGAATATAATTTCCATCTTATTTTTACCATAAACCATCGCCACTATGTCGTGAGAATTATTCTTCATAATGCCAAGCACTCTATTACATTTGCTCAATAGCATCATCAGCCTTTCAGGATTATCCACACTAAATCTAACATACGCTGCAACGCTTCCCGAGAGCTTAATCGAGACAAGAGGCTTTATTTCGAGCAATCCCTTATCTATTAGCCTCTGAATCCTATTACGAATACTCGTGTAGCTTAGTCCTGTCAGTTCAGATAATTTTACTAGGCTTATTCTTCCATCTTTCGATAATTCTTTTATCAAGATAGCATCCATACTGTCAATACTGTTATTCGCCATAATCGCTGGCACCGTAAAAGTGTTTCCAATAAACCCCTTATAACTCCATGGGTTTTCACGCTGTTCCTTTTCTCAGACTAATATGTAGCCGTGTTCTTTGTTTACCGCTACGGGTACCAGTGATTTCATAGTTCTCCTTTATATTCATGCCTAGTCTATGACTTAGCCTTCTCGCGAGTTTGCGAGCTGCTCCATGACTATAAAAATATATGTCTATACCGTTCTTTGTCTCTATAGCCTCAATGTAGTCACGACCTAGTCTCGGCTCTTTAGCGAATTCCTCCTCAAGTATTTTCTTAAGCCTGTTTACATGTATATCACGTATTTGTACGAGTGCTTCATATTCTCTGCTATCATACATTATACATCTGGGGCACTTGGTTGGTCTAAAGTAAATCGTTATTCTTAAGGGGACTCTGAAGCCCGCTGTACCATATTTGCCGGAAATAATGATGTCTATATCGGTATGCCATGAAGGCGATGTAACATAATTGTATCCGTCTATTCTTAGTTCTCTGATGCCTTTAGCGGGCTTTATTTTGTCGGGAATGAAGTTGTTTACTATATAATCAATAGCCGTTTCAAAATCATTGGTATCGATCCATTTGTATCCGATCTTTAACGACCCACAGACTTTGCATAGGTCGAAATAATAGGTGTTCTGCTCCAAACGTATCAGTTCTCCCCTTCTTATCCTGCACTTTAGACACACCGAGTCTATCACTGGGTTCTCCGGCGTATCGTTACTTCCGCAATATACACAGAATCTAGACAATACCTGCACACCTATGCAGCGAAACTTGTTAGGTAATGGTAGAGCATCCATGATAATGTAGTAGTTGTTATAGCCGATATAAAACCGAGCGTTAATTGCATCAAATTATGTCTTCTCAGCACGTATCTAGAGTACATGACTATAAAAGCAATGAGGAACAGTATTGTAGCGTCAATGTTTAGTCCCAGATAGTAGAGTGTTAATGCTGGGCCCACTATTCCAATTGTGTGCAGGCTCACCTTAGTCCAGAAGTTCAGCATGATCGCGGCGACGCCATTCATTAAATATGCGAGGCTGAGGAAGAAGGGATAATCCGGATAGTGTATCGAGAAGAATAATGCTGAAAAGAAATAGTTGAGGATCACGAGCAGAAAAGGCTTAAACCTTTGATTTTTCTCGGGATAATCCCACTCAATTCCGTGACGTAACGCCCATGCAGACGGAATGACTAATGGAAAGATAGCCAGGGATAACACCATAACTATGAGCGTTAAATAATCTCCACCGAGGTAAAGCCATGTTCTTACGGCAACATATACGCCTATAAAGGGGGCCGAAAAGATCAGCGACAGAACTGTAGCGATATTTTTGCTCATATCAGAGACCCGCGTCATCCCGCATTCCTTGAACACTTAGGACTTAGTCATTTTTGTTCTTTACCGTCGCTCGTAACCTTACGATACTTGTTCCTCAATATGTTTCTCCTATAGATGGCCAGAGGGTTCTTCGCACCGCAATCACCCGCTACCGGACACAGCCCTAGGCTCTTCATAGTCTGACAGCTATAGGGCATGTACTGTTTTCTGCTACCCCGAAGCCCGGCAATATGCTCTATCTGGTATCGAGCTATCTTCTCATTAAAGTCCGGCACATTTTTGAAAAGCTCCAATATTTCCTCGACATCCATGCCTATTCTTGCTAGGAAAGCCGTGATAGTGAAACGGGCTTGATGAGAGAGGTTCTCTCCCGCGCGGAGAGCCTCAATGATCTTAGACATGCATGGTGGAAACGCATTAAAATCCACTACGTCTGTTTCAAGCACGCCTTGCTGTGCGTGCCGCACTGCACGAACCTGATGCCAATTTGCTCTCTCAAGTATTTCTCTGGCTTTATCTATTATGTGACCTAATTCTTCAGATCGTACCTGTAATTCATTAATCTGATTAACTATATACATAGTTATAGCTTCTTCCAATATTCTTGGAAAAACATCCTTGTCCAGGTACACATAACCCCTATGGACTATTTGGTTTACGATTCTATACTTGGGTTCACCTGCCAGTCTAGCCGAGAATTTAAGGTAATCTTTAAAGTACATTGCAAAAGGCTTTGCTATGAAAGCAGGGGTTCCACGTATCATTTTCACAGGTATTCTCGGCGGGCTTTTCGCCTGAAGTACGTTTATACCTATTCTTTTTGCAATAGCTATTAATGTGGGGATATTTTCATATCTTAGTTTCTCATAAGCATGTTTCGAGTACGCTATAGCTACACGGTTTATCAGCCGTCGATCTCCAAGGGTTCTAGTAATAGCCAAGATAATATAGTAGGCTACAATCTCTTCTTCAGCAGTACGCTGTCCTCGGCCGATATCTTTTCCCTTAATTATTCTTTCAAGTATTCTTAATGCTCTCCTACCTATGATCCCATTAGGGTCGGCGAGAGTTGCAAGTGTTGCTCCGGGCCATCGATATTCTATGATAGAATTAACATCGGCGATGAATGGGTAATAGGTATAGTCAATTATTACTGCCATTAGGGATTACCCTTTAGAACCCAGTTATTATAAGCTCAGAGGGGACGGATACCGCTCATCGCGCATGCTCGCCCGATGGCGTACACATCACTGCGACTAAACAATATTCCCGGATCATCAGATAAAGATTTGCAGATGTGATCGGCGATCAGCGCTTTGGCCCCACATCATTGTTCAGGATACCTCCCAGTTTGGGAGGCCCCCATTCATCATTTCCGCCGGCTTATAATAATTAGTTCTAGACCCTTAAATTATTCTTTTAGGTCGAAAACTATCTCCTCTCTCCCACCTACAAGCGTTCCAGGCTTTACACGAAACCAGAGCCCTCTGCCGTTCGGGAGGATCTCATATGGAACGCCAACCTCGGCCTTCACTACTCTAGCGTTTACAGGTAGAAACCAGTAGACGATGTATTCATACTCAGCTCTTTCCTCCTCGTAGATGTTAACATAGTTATTTATTCCTTTACGTAATTTACCTATGAATTCTATGTTGAAAACTATATAGGCATATCTTCCCTTCTCCTTCACCCCAATATTGACGTCTACTACGCGTGGATAAACTCTCTCATCATTGATATAGACCTCTTCTTGATCAAGATAATACTGCATGTTCTCTCCCAGCATTTTCAGCTCCCTCGACAAGGCTACCGGTCTTCGTAGCAGACCAGCATAATATTTATCTGGGTCATAGTACTCGAAGATAACCTCTTGATCTACGAGACCGTTTTCATGCATGAAGAATAATCCGTAAGCATAGATCGGTCTAGGCTCCATAGGATCACCGCAGGATTTTTATTGTAATGATCCTTCTACTCGTGTTTCTCTTCGTATTCTTTCTTTAGTTGTTCATAGATTTCACGTCCCTTATCGGTAAGCTTTATTATATTGTATTTACCAGCTCTAATTATCTCAACTATGCCCTCCTCCATTAATCTCTTGACTCTCCGGGATATCGTTGACTTTGGACGGCCCGTAAGTTTGACTAACCTGCTCTGCTTGATCCCTTTTTCTCCTGCATCACCAACAAGGAGGATTATGTGTTTCACCGTGTCATCACTTAATATATCGCCTGAAGGCATGGTCTCAATCTCTATCTTTCCTCCCCCTCTCCTCCTATATAGGGCGACCACAGCTACTCCAAGAGCTATAATCAATAAGCCTATGACTATACTCCACGGATTTATTCCGCTGAGGCGCTGCTGTATGACAGTATTTCTGGACGTAGTGCTAGTTTTCCCTAGAGAAGCGGTTGTGGTGTGGGGAGAAGAAGTTACTTGCGTCTGGGAAACTATCTGTTGTGACACGAGTGTCATAACATATATCATTGGTTGATCAAGTCTTATTATTACACAATTGGTGCCATTCGTGATTGATTCAGGGCTGGGGGCAACAAAGACACTGTATTTCCCGAAAATAGTTATTGTCCCTGATAAAGAAGGAGCTGTAAAGTTCTCAAGGTCTATTGTGATTGCGTAAACACCTATTGATACCTCATCACTTATACCCGAAACAACATATTCGATTGTAATATACGAGGTGTTATAAGCTAGGATATCAAGTACGGAGTGTTTTTGGTCAAGGGTATAAGGTAGTTCCTCATCGGAACCGCTTTTAACACTAACAATTGTTATGTTTTTACCCGGAATAATGGGGGCTGTAATGTTTGCCACTACTGGACCCTTTAGAGGAGAGCTCAAAGCTATTGTTTCGACGACATAGGAAACATCAGTGACTGGATCTATATTCATAGTGAAACTTATACGTGTAATACTAGCTGAAGCCGCAAAACACAATGATGCCGCCAATACCGAGACTATTACCAATGATATCGCTATAATTGTTCGGCTTTGCATACTTTATCACTAGTTTTCTCATCCTACATAAAGTTTTGATCCTTTATGTGCATATTTAAGTATAATTGGTTAAATTTATAATAAAAGCAACTCTGTTCAGAATCGATAAAACTGTATTGGTATAAAAATAATAATTATTTATCCCTAGAGGAATCATCTTCTAGGATGACGCATTAATACATGCATGATCATTGTTGTTTTGAATAATTGCACTAGATCTATATGAGCACCAGTAGTCTTATTTATCTCACGACTTAGCGTCATAAGCACTATGTCGAGCAATTTAATGCCCGTGGCGCCTGTCTTGTTGTATAGTCTATATGTTATATTTCTAACATGTTCATATAGTCTGATGGGGTTCATTAGGTTCTTCTGCGCTCTCCACTTCATTACAGCTCTTGCTGTATCGGGATATCCACTGGCCATGACGAGCACTCCTGAAGCTATCTTAGCTATAGTATTTATTGACGCATGATTTATTTTCTCAGCCACTATCCTTGCTTCTCTGTGGATTGCTACCCTGATCTCAGCTATTCTTCTTTCCCTTATCATTGCCATAATACGCTCTCTTATTATCGGGGGTAGACGATCAATAACCTTTTTGATAATCATTGGGTTAATCTCGGCTCTGCGTATTAGCGTAAATAGATCTACAGGATGCTTGAAGCCCAGTTTTTCCGCAACAGAGGACACTATGATCAATCCATATGTTTTAACATATGTGTTATATGCTTTTATCGACTCGACAAGCGCTGCTTTGACAAATCCGTTCTTGAGCAGTTTTAGAGCAATATCGACTTCTCCATTAGCTATTATGGTGCTAATCTTCATTTCGGGCGGTAAGGCAATACTAAAGTTTTCCGCGATCCTCGCCACATTGCCCACTAGTTTTCTTATCTCACCAACTAATTGTAGAACTGCAATGACTGTCTGATTAGTCACAGTCCTGTTTTCTCCTAGGTTGTCATTGATCGTTTTCCGTAGTACAATGTATGCTGTAGCGGGCGCTAATCCATAGATTAAAGCAGCCCTTATAGCGAGATGCTTCGCCACTGTTTGGTTCGTTGACGCTACACGTATTGCTTGTTGAAGCAGTGCATCTCCTCTTTTTATGATCACTTTGGCCAGTGTGACATTATACGATAATGCCCATCTAAGTATAGGCATGCTCTCATTTTTGACAAGATAAGCTATCTGTATTGCTTTATCATATGTTATGTTCTCTGAGAGCAACTTATCTATATTGTTGTGAGGGATTACATTAGGTTGTGTGCTCGATTCGTTAGAGGCCATTATTAAGGGTGCTACGGCCGTTGTTATCAATGACAATGCTATTATTGCTATGATCAGTAATCCTATAGGTTTTACCAAGCCCTTCATACTCGACCACCAGTGGGCTTCTTTAAGTACCTGTTTATAAAAGGGATATGTTGGGACAATACTTGACCCAGTCTTTGTAACCTTGTGGAACGGTGGAACCATTGAGTAATATATCATATGGTTGGAGATATGACTGGCTTATTAGTTGTCCACATGTAGTGTTTATGAGTGCGGGGCAATGGCACGGCCATAGACTCTATGTAGGCATTCCTCTAGTCAATTCTAGAACAAACATATTTCAAATAAAAGGTAAAACTGTAATCAAAACAACACCGTCAGTACCTAGTGAGCATAAAATATTTTGTGAAAACCACTGTATGGAAATACTCAACAATTCTATTGGTACAATTCTTTCCCTTGAATCTCTTAAGATGGGCGAGGATCCAGTTATTAAAACAGCCTATTATGGGGGATATAATGTTTTTATAGATGGGGCCGAAAAAGAGGTTGTGATCTCAGAAATCGTGGCTGATAATATATATGTTTACCTAGATAGGGGGCCGATTAGCTCATGCAGAATCATTAGCCCCGAGCTCAGCGATCTCGTTGTACTAGCTTTATCTCTGAGAAAAGGCGATCTCAGGGAGTACTGGGGAACACCAGTTGTTGGCTTAAGAGATGATATAGCGGGTGAATTACTCGTTTTCAGTGAAAATATTATACCTGGGAAGAGACTGTTTAAGGTCGATAATATCGGTATTAGACATGTAGTTAAATCAAATTTCGTTGGATGCAGGGAATAGACCTTTCTCGGCGCCGATGATGAGTCTCACAGCCATAATGGATAAGATGACAGAGGAGGTTTCGGCTGAGGGCAAGATATAGTATTTCTTTCTACACAGAACATATATAGTGTAATCAAGGGTGATTACATGACTATAACAGTCAAGGATATGAGGATTATTGAACTTAACACGGTTTCCCTAGGCATACCACTAATAAGGCTCATGGAGGCGGCTGGTAAAAGTGTTGCCGAGGCCATAATCTCTAGGCTAAAGCCCGAAGAAGCCGAAAGAATAGTGGTTCTCATGGGAAGGGGTGGAAATGGTGGCGACGGCATTGTCGCTGCAAGGTACCTGGATTCTTTTGGCTATAATGTTGAAATACTTCCCGCATACAGGGAAGAGCTCATAAGTCATCCCGACACCCTTGAAAACTACTCAATAGTAAAGAGACTCACCACTATCAAGATCCATAAACCAGGTAGGCTCGACGTATTAGATGGTGCTGGCGTAATTATTGATGGCCTTCTTGGCACGGGTGTAAGGGGTGAGCTACGAGATCCTATAAAATCTATTGTTGAGAAAGCAAACAAGGTAAACGCGAAATTAAAGGTAGCAATTGATACACCTACGGGTCTGAACCCAGATACAGGAGATATTCATGGAATAGCCTTCAAAGCAGACATAACAGTCAGTTTCCACGATCTAAAGCCTGGCCTTCTAAAACGCAAAGATATAGCTGGAGAGATCATAGTGGCGGACATAGGGGTTCCTCGAGATGCTACAATCTATGTTGGTCCGGGAGACATAGTCTACAATGTTCCGGAGAGGCCTAAGGATGCCCATAAGGGCAGTAGTGGCAGAATACTCGTTATAGGAGGAAGCAACAAATATACCGGAGCACCAGCACTTGCTGGTCTCGCCGCTCTGGCAGCAGGATCTGATCTGGCATTCATCGCATGCCCAGAATCCATCAGGGACATCATCGCGGGATATAGTCCCGAACTAATAACGATTCCTTATCCAGGAAAATACCTCAGCATAGAATCCCTCGACCATATCCTGAAGACTATAGAGGAGTATAGGCCCCATGTAATTATAGTTGGTCCCGGCCTTGGGCGTCGCCCTGAAACGCTTGAAGCTGTTAGGAGATTGCTCGACAAACTAGTAGAAGAGAACAAGAGAATCGTGATAGACGCTGATGCACTTAAAGCCATAGATTATGATCGAATGAAATTTAAAGGAAGGGCTGTCTTAACGCCTCATCGCGGCGAGTTCAAGTCAATTACAGGAAAAACAGTTGAACAGGGACATAGGGGAGCATGGACCGTGGCCGAAGCCGCGCGTCGGCTTGAAGCAACTATTCTATTGAAAGCACCGATCGATATTATAAGTGATGGGGAACGGATAAAATACAATAGAACAGGCAACCCGTACATGGCAATTGGTGGAACAGGCGATGTGCTGACCGGAATAGTTGCAAGCATATACGCGTTAACAGGAGATCCCTTTGTATCAGCATCTATTGCCGCATACATTAATGGCTTGGCGGGAGACTATTTGCTAAAGAATGACGAGAAGGTCTCGCCCACTAATATAATTAAAGTTATAGACAAGGTTATTAAAAATCCCCTTAATATCCATATTAATACTTACACTTAAGTAGAGGAATAGGAAGGCCGATTAAACTAATAAGGCCTTAAAGTGAGATAGTGGCTTAAGTGATATGCTATGAAGGAAAAGAAGGAAAAGAAGTATTCTCTCGAAGACGAAGAAGAGCTAGATGTAGAGTTTCTCATGGATGAGTATTATTCTAGTTGTAGAATGTGCCCCTTTAGGGGCTTCTGTAAAACATAATCCAACAAAATCTTCGTTGCACGGTGAAAAAGGTTTGTCATCGAGATACCTGGTTGTGAGAAAAGGCGAAAAAGTGAGAGTGAAATGCCAGAGGAGCGGTAGATGCTGTACCTCCGGCCCTAATGTAGGATTGACAGCGTTCGATGTATGCCGTATTGCCAAGTATCTTGGGGTAGATTGGAAGGAGCTTAGAGGAAAATACATAATCGCTATAGTGGCTGACGTGTTCGCTATACCTGCTCTCAGAGGCGTTGGAACAGGAAGGTGCGTATTCCTCAAGTACGAGGATAGAGTACCAGTATGCAGTATCTATCCGGTTAGACCG
>JALWQP010000156.1 GCA_027083045.1 Desulfurococcales archaeon | reverse complement strand
CCCGTACACGGGGGCTGGGGGAGGGAGTCTATGCTGTAGATCCTACGGAGCTAATGCTAAGAATAGCTGTTAAGGCAATAGACTACGGCGCAGTGATATGGCCCGGCGTACACGTGGAGGACCTGATAACGAGAAGAGAAGACGGTGCCTTGCGTGTAACGGGGGTACTGATAAACTGGACAGTGGTCTACGAGTCAGGGTGGCACGTGGATCCACTCTATGTCTGGAGCAAAGCAGTAGTAGACGCGACAGGCCACGACGCCTACATTGTAAAGATACTGGCCGAGAGGCACCCTGAGCTCGGCCTCCAAGTACCCGGGATGCAGAGCCAGGACGTCTGGCGCGGCGAAGAAGAAGTAGTCGAGAAAACAGGACAAGTAATCCCCGGCCTATACGTAGCTGGAATGGCAGTTGCGGAGCTGTACAATACGCCGAGAATGGGCCCAATAATCGGGGGAATGCTCGTCTCTGGTAAGAAAGTAGCAGAAATGATAGCTGAAGACTTTTCCAGAACATGACATTCTAGGCCAACGACACAGAACATATCTTTCACGGAAAAATCATAATTATTGAAGACAGTGTATCTCTCGCAACGAGCGATAAAGAACGACAATAGTGTAATTTCTTCAGCACCCCCTGAAAAATGTATTGGACGAACCTGGCCCGGCATTTACTGATCAAAATAGGTTATCCTGTGGTTCGGTATGTATAAACATATATACATATAATTCGTTGCAGTATCTAGAAAACGTCTTAGTATTTTCGAGATATGAACATCATGTTTATATATTCGTTATTTGAAATTAGTTTTCTTTGACTCGTAATGCTTCATTATTGCTTGATGGTGTTTGTTATGTTTACGGTAGAGAATATAACGCGTTATTTTGGCAGGTTTAAGGCACTGGATAATGTTAGTTTTGAGGTTAATAATGGAGAGATTGTCGGGTATGTAGGCTTGAATGGTGCTGGTAAAACAACCACTATTAGGATTTGTGTTGGCGCTCTCCGTCCTTCCAGCGGTGATGTAGTTGTTGATGGCTACTCGATTACTAGGCAGAAACGCGAGGCTAGTTTTCATATAGGCTGGGTGCCCGAGCTACCTATTTTCGAGCTCGACGAAAGGGCCATCGACTACTTTGTCTACCTGGCCGGATATTATGGCTTGTCCGGGAGCGAGGCACGTAGGCTTGGGAAGGAGCTCTTCGAGCAAGTAGGGCTGTCTAAGTTCATGGAGCGTAGACTCAAACACTATAGCCTAGGCATGAAGAAGCGTTTTGCCCTGGCGGTGTCTATGATTAATGATCCACGTAACTTCTTCTTCGACGAGGTCTTGAACGGCCTCGACCCTAAGGGAATAGCTTTCTTCAGGGATCTGGTGAAGCAGTTTAAGCGTGAGGGCCGAGCAGTGTTGTTTTCAAGCCATATACTGAGCGAGGTTGAGAACATAGCTGATAAGGTCGTGTTCATTCATAAGGGCAGGATCATCGCCGTCAAGACCATGGATGAGATCAAGAGCATGGTTAAACCCGCCCTGGTCGTGAAGGTATCTAACCCTGACGACAAGCTCCCAAAGATCCTCGAGAAGTACGGCGAGGTCAGAGCCAGGGACGGGAAATACATACTAGTGTTCAAGGAGAAGCCGGATAAGAACCAGATAGTTAAGGAGCTCGTGGAGAACGGCTATAGCGTCGAGGAGATCAGGTCAGCTAGGACTAGTCTTGAGAAAGTATTCTTCAAACTAATAGGCGAGGAGGGAGGGAAGCAATGAAGAGGAGCCTTGTCCCCGTAATATATGATTTCAAGCGGTCATTCCTCAGGCTTTCAACACTTGTGCTGCTCGTATTATTCATAATGGCTGGGATAGGATTATCATATCTAAGCTACAGCATAGTCTCGAACCTTGCCGGCCCCGTCAAAACACTCGGGATAATCACCGTGGATAACGGCAATGTAACGGTTTATGGTGTAGCCTATGACCTGGTCGGAAGACAGCTGAGCGACGCGAAAATAATGTTTCTCGACGAGTCCGGGAAGACATTGTATGAGTCAAGGGTCAATGGACTATATCATCTAAGCTTCAAGGCGCCTATTAACGATAGGGTAGCCAGGGTCAGGATAATATATAATGGTAAGAAAGCGGATGAAAACATTCTACCTCTAAATTACGTCAACAAAACATACTATATCCTATACTATGCAGCCTTCAATGCTTTCACAATGACTGAGAGCGGGGGAGTATTGTGGGCCCCTCAAGATAATCCAAGAACATACATTATTGTTTCCCTCCTAATACTTGATAAGAGCTCAGGCGACGCTCTTCTCCAGATATTATCGTTCAATATCGTTAATCACGGGCTTAAGCCGAACTATGAATTAGTCACTGGATTCATAAAGCTGAGCAATAATGGTCCGAGTACCACTTACATCAATGCTAGTAAACACCCACGCATAGTCCCTTATAGGATCATCAATGTGAGCGTCCCTTATGTTAGGTATAGGGTCAAACTCGATCCCAGCTATAACGCTATAGTGATAAGGGTCAATGGATCAAATGAGACGTTGATAATAAGATATGATAGGCTACAGCCTGCCAAGGGGTTCATGATGGAATCAATGCTAAGCTCGAGCGGCCTCTCGTTATTCCTCAACTTCTTCCCCATAGTCTTCCTCTACCTAGCCTATAAGCTTATATCTAGGCCTAAGGCCAGCGGTGCGCTCGAATTCGTTCTTGCTAGGCCGGTTACGAAATGGGATCTATATATCACACGATACGTGTCAGGAGTCCTAACCGCCCTGGTTTCATCCGCCATCTTCGTAGTAGCTCTCGACATCGCCTCTGCGGCTTTATGGGGCATAGCTTTCGGGGCTTACACGTCTCTCCTGCTCTTCCTAGCGATATTCGCTGGCCTGGTTGCATGGTATAGTTTCTGCTACTTATTGTCATCCGGGCTGAGGAGCTCCTCAGGCTACTTAGCGCTCTCTATAGTATTCTATTTGTTATTCGCCATGTTCCGGGGCCTCATACCGTTCTCCGTCGCTATGCAGATAGGGGCGGGTTTCACGGGTGGAGCCTGGGAGAGCCTCAGCTATAAGCTCAGCATGCTGAACCCGATTAAGGTCAGCGACCTAATAATCTATTATGTCAGGCTGCATTACGGC